>NZ_JAYMVP010000021.1:0-269442 GCF_048056915.1 Phaeobacter sp. JH20_02
GAGCGTCTCGCAAGCGCGGCACAGATCGAGCCGATGCAGCGAATGGCAGGAATGTCCCGCATCCCGTCCGTTCGATGATGATTGGTAGCTGCACGTGCGGCGAAGGTCTGCTCCTTTCATTGCTCGTGCAGCATGGGATCGCCGCCCGACTGCCAGCCCCCGAGACTTTGCAAAGGTCACTATCTGCGCTTCGCGGTCCCCTTGGTGCCGACCTCAGCATCAGCCAAGGCTGCCACGTCTCTCTGCATGGCAACTATGGGGTCTGAAGGGATTTTTGCGCCTGCAACAGGCCGAAGCTGCGCCAAGCACGAATGTGTAAAGCAGCCCTTGGGTACGGCTCCGCCTCCTAGAGGCGCTGAGCAATGAGGCAAACTGCAGACCAATCGTGCTTACTGCCGATCAGGAGCAGTCTGTCGCAAGAGAGGGCGCCGATGCTGACAAGGCATGGGTGTTACTGAGCCGCTTTACCAGATGATCTGCCGAAGCTTTGGTGTAAATCCTAAGCTTTGCTTGACGTTCACGACTGTGAATTGATCAGGTTTCGAACCCAAAAAGGCACCCACTGGGTCGACTTGTATCCTCAGAAAATTGCGTCTGCCGGGTCTTGTGGACCATCCGGCCGCAACTTGATCCCGATTTACAACTGCCGCCACAGCTACCCCAGAAGTAGACAGGGCCCCCTGTGAGCACCCTACATGCTGATTGGAGCTCGACTTCGCAACATCCTTGCCCCGATTTCGAGACAACTTTGCCCCGATTTACACCACCCTAGTGCGTCCAGGGGGCGCGGCGGTTGGTGGCGAAGTTTTCGCCGTAGCCGCCCGCCCGGATGTTGGCCTTGCGGGTCTTTGGTTCGGTCACGATGGCGTCGATGCCATTGGCCTCGGCGTATTCCAGCGCCGCTTCCTTGGTGTCGAACCGCAGGCGGACCTGGCTTTGGGTGTCATGTGAGGAGGTCCAGCCCATCAGCGGATCCACTTCCCGCGCGCTGGAGGGCACGAAATCCAGGACCCATTTGCGGGTCTTGGCCATACCGGAGGTCATGGCATTCTTGGCTGGCCGATAAATCCGCGCTCGCATGGGATATCTCCTCTCAGATCTCTGCCCCCTATATGCGCTGAACCCTGATCACGGGCAAGGTGGCAAATGCCGCAGATTGCACGGGTTTGGCAGGAAAAACCGGGATTTCCACCCTCAGCGACCGGCATTTTGCGCCGCTGCGAAGCCATCGTCGGGCGCGGGGTGGAAAAAGCCCCTTGAATAAGAACAAAAACAGACCAATCTCTGCCCCTAGCAGGAGAGAGCCATATGCCATACGCCCATTCCGACAAATCCATGCCGATGATGGCCGACCGCGCGCCGCAGCAGCGTCCCAAGCTGGAAGGCGGGCGGAAATTTGTCATGCACACCGAGTTCGATCCGGCGGGCGACCAGCCCACCGCCATCAAGGAACTCTCCGAAGGTGTGCTGGAGGGCGAGCGCAATCAGGTGCTGCTGGGCGCCACCGGCACCGGCAAGACCTTTACCATGGCGAAGGTGATCGAGGAGACCCAGCGCCCGGCCATTATTCTTGCCCCAAACAAGACGCTGGCGGCGCAATTATACGGCGAATTCAAAGGCTTCTTTCCCGAAAACTCGGTCGAATACTTCGTCTCCTTCTACGACTATTACCAGCCGGAGGCCTATGTCGCGCGCTCAGACACCTATATCGAGAAGGAAAGCCAGATCAACGAACAGATCGACCGGATGCGCCACTCAGCGACCCGTGCACTGCTGGAACGGGACGATGTGATCATCATCGCGTCGGTCTCCTGCATCTACGGCATCGGTTCGGTCGAGACCTATTCGGCGATGACGCAGGACCTGAAGGTCGGCGACGAATATGACCAGCGGCAGGTGATGGCCGATCTGGTTGCCCAGCAGTACAAGCGCAACGATCAGGCGTTTCAGCGCGGCTCCTTCCGGGTGCGCGGCGATTCGCTGGAGATTTTCCCGGCCCACCTTGAGGATCGCGCCTGGCGGCTGTCCTTCTTTGGCGAGGAGCTGGAAGGCATCACCGAATTCGACCCGCTCACCGGGGAAAAGACCGGCAGCTTCGACCAGATCCGGGTCTATGCGAATTCGCATTACGTGACGCCGAAGCCAACGCTGAAACAGGCGGTGATCTCGATCAAGGAAGAGCTGAAAATGCGGCTCGACCAGCTGGTTGGTGAGGGCAAGCTGCTGGAGGCGCAGCGGCTGGAACAGCGCACCAATTTTGACATTGAAATGCTGGAGGCCACCGGCCATTGCAACGGGATCGAGAATTATTCGCGCTATCTGACGGGCCGCGCACCGGGCGAGCCGCCGCCGACCCTGTTTGAATTCATTCCCGACAATGCCATTGTTTTTGCGGATGAATCCCATGTCTCCGTGCCGCAGATCGGCGGCATGTACAAAGGCGACCATAGGCGCAAATTCACCCTCGCGGAACATGGTTTCCGCCTGCCATCGTGCATGGACAACCGTCCCCTCAAATTCGAGGAATGGGACGCGATGCGTCCGCAGTCGGTGTTTGTTTCCGCCACGCCCTCGGCCTGGGAAATCGAACAGTCCGGCGGCGTCTTTGCCGAGCAGGTGATCCGCCCCACCGGCCTTCTGGATCCGCAGGTGGAGATCCGACCGGTCTCGATGCAGGTGGATGATCTGCTGGACGAGGTGCGCCGTGTCACCGCCGATGGGTTCCGCACCCTTGTGACCACGCTGACCAAACGCATGGCCGAGGACCTGACCGAATACCTGCACGAACAGGGCATCAAGGTGCGCTACATGCACTCCGACATCGACACGCTGGAGCGGATCGAGATCCTGCGCGATCTGCGGCTTGGCGCTTTTGACGTGCTCATTGGCATCAACCTGTTGCGCGAAGGTCTGGATATCCCCGAATGCGGATTGGTCGCGATTCTCGATGCCGACAAGGAGGGTTTCCTGCGCTCGGAGACCTCGCTGATCCAGACCATTGGCCGCGCCGCGCGGAACGCCGAGGGCCGCGTCATCATGTATGCCGATCGGATTACCGGCTCGATGGAGCGCGCGCTTGGTGAGACCAACCGCCGCCGTGACAAGCAGATCGCCTATAACCTTGAACATGGCATCACGCCTGCGACGGTGAAAAAGAACGTCGAGGATGTGCTGGCCGGTCTTTATGCGGGCGATGTGGATATGAACCGCGTGACCGCAACCCTCGACAAACCGATGCACGGCGCCAATCTGGAGGCCCATCTGGCCGGGCTGCGCGAACAGATGCGCAAGGCGGCGGAGAACCTGGAGTTCGAGGAGGCAGCCCGGCTGCGCGACGAGGTCAAACGGCTGGAAGCGGTGGATCTGGCGATTTCCGACGATCCGCTGGCGCGGCAGTCCGCCGTCGAAGCCGCATCGGAGGCGGCGGTCAAATCACGGGGCCGGTCCACTGCGGGCAAGGCCGGGACACGGGCCTATCGCGGCAAATCGCAGAAGAAATTTTCATAGGTGCCCACCGTTGCGGCGCGGCCTCGGCCCGGTCCGCAGCACCGGGGACCGGATAGGGGTCCAAAACGAAAATACCCCCCGCAAATGCGGGGGGCAGTGAATGCCGGGTCACAGGCGGACTGGCATTAGTTGGATTCGGCGGCAACTTCGTCAGCAGCGTCTTCCGGCGGGGTCACTTTCAGACCGGGCACCGAGATTTCGGCTTCTTCCATGGTCACATCAACGTCGGGAACCTTTACGGTGGCGGTTTCCTCGGTGATGGAGACGGAACCGACTTCGGCATCAAATTTCGGCAGGTTGCCACCTTCGACGCTGACATCCACGTCAGGCAGGCTTGCCTCTTCGGTCTGGTCGACGTCGACCATGTAGATGCCGACCGCAATGGCGATTACAGCAACAATACCCATAATAATTCCGGTAGCGGTTTTCATAGCGTGGTTCCTTTCAGATTGCGATACATCTCAGTGATGGTTCGAGAAGCAAACAATCCGCCTCACAAAAAGGTTCCCAAAAATTTTAGCGGAACCTTTCTGGTGTCTGAAAGGTTGAGCAGACAGAACAAAATTGATGGAGAGAGAAAATGGGTTACAGTCTTCTTGGTCTGCTTATTCTTATCGCTGACCTCTACGCGATCTACCAGGTCCTGACATCCGGCGCATCGACCGCAGCCAAGGTGATCTGGACCCTTGTCATCCTGGTCCTGCCGGTGATCGGCCTGATCGCATGGCTGATCGCAGGCCCACGCGGCAGCAAAGCACATATCTAACAGGGCGTTAGACAATGCCCCGGCAGCCAGATCATGGCGCCGGGGCATAATTTTATCTGCACTAAGTGGTGCGGCAGGCTGCCCGCGCATCTCACCAGACAGCTATGAACAAACCGCCCTTATTTGCAAAAGGCGGTTTTCTGCATTTTCAGATCAGAAATCAAACAGGTCCTCAAGAAAGCCACCCCGTTTTTTCTTGTAGCGTTTTTCCGAATAATGCCGGTCTGAACCGCGTTTTTCAGGGCGATAACTGTCCTGCTGCCGGGGCTGCGGCTGCGGAGCTGGCTGGCTAGACCGTTCGATGATTTTATCCAATTCACCGCGATCAAGCCAGACACCCCGGCATTGCGGACAATAGTCGATTTCCACACCGGCCCGGTCGGTCATTACCAGCTGGGCGCCGTCAATTGGACATTGCATCGTTTTCTCCTCGCTAAACCTGATTGCAATCCAAGTGGGGTCGGCTGCCGCGCGGCACAAGCCTGTCGGCGACGAATTGCTGGCCTCGCGTCAAAAAACCGCAAGTCTCAGCGCACGACATGCACCGCACAGGCCGCGTGGCGCACCACCTGCGTGGCGGTCGATCCCAGCAGCAGGTCCTGCATCCCCGGCCGGTGCGAGGCGATGATGATCAGGTCGGGTGCGTTCTGTTCGGCCCAGTCCAGAATCGAACGACCGGAATGGCCATCAATCAGCAGCCCAGTCGCGTTGGGCAATGTCTGGGCCAGGCCGTCCAGCTCAGCCTGAAGCGCCTTGCGGGTGCCCTCCAGATAATCGATCGGCATATAGGAAATCGCATAGGCCGGCACCTGTTCGACCACATGCAGAAGGGTGATCCGGGCCTCTGGCGTGGCCAGCAGCCCCGCCAGCTTTAGCGGGGCGCTCACATCGCGGTCGGGATCAAACGAAATCGGGACAAGAATATTATGATACATTTGCGGTCTCCTCTGTCTGCGGCACCCCTATCATGAGGCCGCGCCCACCGGCCTGCCTTGATCGAGATCAGCCGCGTACAACAGGGAAACGCACCAGAGATCAAAAGGTTGCGGCAACCTCATACATCACCGGTTCAAAACTGCGACAAAGCTCGTTGATCTTGCGATTGCGGTTGCGCATCTCGGTGCTGCGCAGCATGGCCATAAAATCCTCCCGCCGCCGCCACTGCGAATAATTGGCGATCCGCGTCTGGGCGTCATTCACATGCAGCCCGGCAGAGATAAAGCCCGGCTGATGCGAAATGAACTCCGCATAGGCTTCGGTCAGGGCATCCAGCAGATCCTGACAGGTGCCCGGCGTCATCTCAAAGGTGGTGATCACGGTTTGGGTTTCGGTATTGGTCGCTATCGTCGGCATGGCTTCCTCCGTTGTCCATCTCCAGCCTACGCCGGTTTGAGGAAATCCGGCAGAGGTTTTTGCCCGCCCCTGCAGGATCGCCGATCCTTGTCCAACAGACGCAGAAAAAGAGTGGTCAAAAATAAAATCAACTTTAAAGTGTTTTTATGCTGCACGGGTTCCTACGCTTACTGGCTGTCCTTGCCCTCTGCCTGATGCCGCTGGCCTCGGTTTCCGCCGGGGCGTGGTTACAGCAGGAGGGTCAGGGGTTCAGCGCGACCAGCCTGACGCAGCGCCGCGACCTTGCCGCGCTGGAAGGGCTGAGCGAGGGGCAGCGCCTGCCGGCAGAGATCGGATTTTACGGGGAATTTGGCCTGCATCCGCGCTGGACGCTCGGCGCCGATCTGAATGTCAGCCGCGGCAGCTCCGCCCATGCGCTGCTGTTTCTGCGCCACCCCCTGCCCCGTCTGGGACAGGCAAATACCGCGGTGGAGCTGGCGCTGGGGGCCAATCAGAGCAGCGGGGTCTGGGCGCCGATGCAGCGGATCACCCTGTCCTATGGGCGCGGGTTCGACTTCGCCCTGAAAGGCAGGCCGCTGTCGGGTTGGATCGCTCTGGATCTGGGTCATGAATGGCGCAGCAAGGGGCGGCAGCAGACCTGGAAACTGGATGCCACGCTGGGGCTGAACCGCCCCGGCAAGCTGGCGCCGCTGCTGCAGGTGGAAACCAGCAGGACAGCGGGCGCGCCGCTGTCCTTTTCCATCACCCCCAGCCTGCGGCTGCCACTGGCAAAGCGGTTCGGAAAGAGCGCGCCGGAGCTGGTGATCGGTCTCCAGCACAAGCGCGTCGAAACACGCGCGCTGGGGATCAAACTGGCGATCTGGCACCGGTTCTGACCCCCAGCGCTGCGGATCACCTGTCCACACGCACCGTTACCTGCACCGTGCCGCGCACCGCCTCCGGCCAGACCAGCTGGACCTGATCGCGACGGCTGCCGACGCGCAGCTTGGCATAGGGCATGGCATGGCGATCGGCGCCGCCGCCGAGCTCTACCGGGCCAATGGCGACGACGCTGTCGATGCCCCGTGCCTGACCGCGAAATGGCAGAGCATCCTGGGTGTCGACGGTCCAGGTCGTGGCCGCGCTGCCCTGCACATGTTCAATCCTGAGCGGGTTGGCCACCGCGGTTGAGACGTTGTGATAGGTGTTGCCCTCGTAGAAGATATCCCTGGTGCGGCTGAAATCGAGGTCGGAGAAGCTGGTATCGACCCGCTCTGCCCGGTCGATGGTGCCGTTGATGGAGCGGAATTTATTCCCCGACACGGTCATCCCGTTCAGAAAATGGCCGCTGCCATAAGGCTTTACCACGATGTAGCTGAACCAGGGGGCGACATCGCCGGACAGGAACACATTGTCGGTGATCGACAGGGCGCTGAAGGAGAAGCCGCTGGTGAAATCGGGGCGGGCATCGCGTTCATTGGTCCATTCGACAAAACAATTGTCGATGTAATTGTCCGACACGGTCGAGGCGCAATTGGTGCTGGTCAGGATCAGACCGGCGGTGCGGCTGCCATCGGCAACGGTATCGCCCTGAAAGAAGTGATTGCCGGTCACCGTCTGGTTCTGGCCACCCAGCAATGCGAAATGGCGGAACTTGGTGGCGCGATTGTTGCGCAGCTTGGCATCATTGGCGTTGACGTTCAGCGCGATGGATTGCCGGGCGCCGACATTCAGCGGCTCTTCATCGGACAGGAACTGGCAATTGTCGATCAGGATACCCTGACAGCCGGATCCGATGGAGGTGATGCCGCGGTTTCGTGGCCGCGAAATAAAGCAGTGGTCCAGGCTAAACACGGTGCCGGCCGGGGCCAGACGAATGCCGCTACAGCGCCCGTCGCACTGAATCTCGACCTCGGTCATGCCGAATTTACTGAGCGCGCTGAAGCCGCTGAAATCCAACATGTATTTGAAGTCGCGAAAGGTGTATTGCTGGGTGCCCACCGCATCATAAAGCGGCGCGGTCAGGGTCAGTTCGCCCGCGCCCACGTTCTTGTCCCGGACGTAGATTTCGCGCCCGACGCCGCTGCCTTCGACAAGCGCGCCAACGGGAATATTGGCGATATTGGCGACATTTGTCAGCTTGCGGGATGCGCTGGTGCTATAGGTTGCCTGAGCGGTGATGGTATCGGTGTCCCAGGCGGCATTGGCGGCAGCCTCCAGCTGGCCGTTGCGGATCACCCGGCGGGTCGCGTAGCTGGTCTTGTTGGGGACCGCCGCCTGCATATCGACGGGTCCGCGCAGGGTGACCTTGCGCCCGCACAGATCCAGCGATTCATGATCGGCATTGTTCAACAGCGCCTGAAACGCCTTCTTGAAGCCCAGTTCCTCATCCCCGAAAGCCGCGGCATAGCTGGGGAAATCGAAATTGCGGGTCAGCAGCAGCATCCGGCTGGTGGGCATGCTTACGGTGCCTTCAAACTGGACCTCATGGTTCATCGACACGGTGCTGCCGAGGTAGAATTCCCCCGCAGGGACCAGCACACGACGGCCGGCGGCCGCGGCATCAGCCGCCTCAAAGGCGGCAGTATTGTCGGTACTGCCATCACCGATTGCGCCATAGTCGGTCACATCCACCAGGCTGATCATATTGCGCAGGAAGACTCCGGTGACATCGCGTACCTCGATATCATCGACCCGCACCACGCCGCCATTTGGCCCGATCAGATCCAGCCCCACATGGGCAAAGCGCCCCTCAAGCCCCCAGGCCATATCGACGCCATTGCGGCTGCCGGTGCCGATAATGGCCGATACCTCAACCACTTTTCCGTAGGTCGACAGGCTGGTGCCCGCCCCGGTCTCGACCACGCCGCCCAGATGACCGCCGCCCGACTGCCCGGCCCAGGCCGCGATGCGAACGGTTGGCAGGGCACCGCTGACCGCCTTTACCCGCGCGGTGACCTGCAAATAGCAGCCCGGCGTCAGCATGGTGCGGGTCATATTGCGCAGTTTCTGCACCGAAGCGGTCTTTTGCAGTTCAAGACAGCCGCCAAAATCGGCATCCGCCGCGACAAAGGCCGCATTGGCCGCGCCCTGATAGGTGTCCGACCCCGGTGTGCCATTGCCGCTGGACCAGTTGTTGAGCCCCTCGGCAAAGGCCGGGGGCATCAGCTCTACGCCGTCAGTGATCGCTATGTTCATCAGTCACCCTTTCTAATACCGCCGTTTCCGGCTGATCAGGCCGCAGCCCGGTTCACTCAGGGAAAGGGTTGTAAAGGACGGGGTTTAACGCGCCCTCAGAGGGGCGTTCGCAGGGTATGCACCGGGGGGGAGAATCAGGTCGCGGGCGCATCCTCCGTCAGCAGCTGAACGGCGTTGATCTTCCAGCCGGTCGGGGTCTCAACCATCTGATAATCCAGAAGATGTACCCGCCCCTCTGGATCGGTGATCATCACCCGCTGCCACAGGCCACCGGCCACGGTGCGCAGCCCCAGATAGCGCACCTCATCCGGTTGCCAGACCATCGGGTAGCCCGACTGCACCATCTGTGCAAATCGCTCGGAATTGCCGAACAGCCCCTGAATCATCGGCGACGCATGGGCAAAGGCGGCCTCGGAATCACGCCTGAGAAAGGCGGCGATCTGATCTGCGATCACGCCGGTTATCGCGCTATCGCGCCCCTCGGCGGCACCCGGAACCGGCAGCGACAACAGGGCGACAGAAACACTCATCAACAAAAACTTGCGCATGGCAGATCTCCTCTGATGCCCCTGTCAGCTAGCCCCGGCGCGGGCGCGGTCAATCACCGCTGCCTGTTTTGCCGCACCGCTGCGCCCTGCGCGAAACAAAAAGGGCGCCCGCTACAGGCGCCCTTCTGTTGACATATGGCTGCGGAGTCAGACCAGCTCACCCGCCAGCGCCTGATCAATCAGCGTGATGGTGTCCTCGACCCCGTAAAGGGCGATGAACCCGCCGAAACGCGGCCCCTGCGTGGCGCCCAGCAGCACCTCGTAGATGGCCGAGAACCAAGCGCGCAGCGGCTCGAACCCGTGGATCTTGCCGATGGCAAAGACAACGGATTGCAGGAATTCCTCATCCGCGAAATCGGCCTCGGGCAGCGGGTCGGTGCTGCCTGCGATCTCGTTCTTCTTGGCAATCGCGGCCAGCGCGGCTTCGGGCGATTTCAGCGCATCCGCCAGATCCTGAAGCGCCGCACGCTCCTGATCGGTGGGCAGGCGATAGGTCTTTGCCGGTTTCACGAAATCGTTGAAATAGGCCACCGCAAAGCCCGCCGCCTGATCCATGGTTGGATTGCTCTCTGGCGTCGCGTCGGGGGCGTATTTGTTGATGAAGCCCCACATGGTTGCCTTGTCCTCGGCGCTGGAGGCCGAAGCAAGGTTCAACAGCATCGAGAATGGCACCACCATATCCGACTGCGGCACATCGCCTGCGTGGATGTGCCAGACCGGGTTGTTCAGCTGTCCCTTCAAATCCTGGGTGTGATAGGCGCGCAGCTGCTGGTGGTATTCGTCCACCGCCTTGGGGATCACATCGAAGTGCATCCGCTTCGCCGTCTTGGGCTTCAGATACATGAAATAGGCCAGGCTCTCGGTCGAGGCATAGGTCAGCCATTCATCAATGGAAATCCCGTTGCCCGAGGTCTTGGAGATCTTCTGACCGTTGGCATCGAGGAACAGCTCATAGGTGAAATGCTCCGGCGCGGGCACGCCCAGCACCCGGCAGATTCCATCATAGATCGGCGTATTGGTGGAGTGATCCTTGCCGTACATCTCGAAATCAACGCCAAGTGCCGCCCAGCGGGCGCCGAAGTCGGGCTTCCACTGAAGTTTCACGTTGCCGCCGGTCACCGGCAGGGTCCATTCCTTGCCGTCCTCGTCGTCGAAGGTGATGGTATAGGTTTCGGCGCAGACCTTCTTCATCGGCACATAGAGCACGCGGCCGGTGTCCGGGTGGATCGGCAGGAAGATCGAATAGGTCTGACGGCGCTCTTCGCGCAGGGACTTCAGCATGATCGCCATGATGTCGTCGTATTTGTCGACGGCGCGCTTCAGGATCTCGTCGAACTGACCGGAGCCGTAGAATTCGGTGGCCGAATAGAACTCGTACTCAAAGCCGAAGGTATCAAGGAACCGGCGCAGCATGGCGTTGTTATGATGGCCAAAGCTCTCGTATTCGCCAAAGGGATCCGGCACCGAAGTCAGCGGCTTTTGCAGGTGGTCCTGCAGGCTGTCGGCATTTGGCACGTTGCCGGGGATCTTGCGCATCCCGTCGAGATCATCCGAAAAGCAGATCAGCTTCGTCGGAATATCCGAGATCACCTCGAAGGCTTTCTTGATCATCGTGGTGCGGGCCACCTCGCCAAAGGTGCCGATATGCGGCAGGCCAGAGGGGCCATAGCCGGTTTCGAACAGGACATAGCCCTTTTCCGGCGCGCCCTTGGCATAACGTTTGAGAACCCGGCGGGCTTCTTCAAACGGCCAGGCTTTGCTCTTCAGAGCTTCTTCGCGCAGATCAGACATCATGTTCTCCATCGGCAACCGGAGGTGGCTCCGGTCGGACTGCTAGCCCCCCGTCTGCGGCGCTGTCTCGGGCGCCGGTGACTGCGGGCGGCTCACCACTGCCGGGCGCCCCATGCACCCGGTCGGCCTCACCTATGGTGAGCGGCGATACGTGTCAAGAAACCGCAGTGTTTCAGCACCAGAATAGCGCCCCAACAGCGCCCAAACGGCCCCAATGTCGCGCGATTTGCGCGGTCCCGGCGGGCGATCCCGCAGAGGCCTGCATTCTGCTGGCCCCTCGCCCCGCCCTGCCTGCTGCGCGCCCCTCGCCGCACCGGTGAAGAGCGGGAGGCGGCAGCGGATTTCACCCGGTGACGCATTGACCCGTTGATTGGGCCGGGGGGGATGCCTATTCTTGTTCACGAACCCGTGCCAATTTACTGGAATCCCACAATGAACACCCAGACCGCCCACCCCTTTACCCCGCAGGATTGCCTCGTTGCGCTGATGGTGGCGGTCTCGGCCTCGGATGAGAATATCCGCACCGCCGAGCTGGTGAAAATCCAATCCGCCGTCAACATGCTGCCGGTCTTTGCCGATTACGACATCGACCGGATGAACCGCACCTCGCAGACGGTGTTTGACCTTTTTGAGCAGGAGGACGGGCTGGATGCGCTGTTCGGCCTGATCCGCGAGGATCTGCCCGAGCGGCTGTTTGAGACCGCCTATGCACTGGCCTGCGATGTGGCCGCGGCCGATGGCAGCCTTGCCGAGTCGGAGCTGCGGCTGCTGGAAGAAATCCGCTATGAGCTGAACATCGACCGGCTGCACGCCGCCGCCATTGAGCGCGGCGCCCGCGCCCGCCATATGGTCTGAGGCAGGCACCACGGCAGCACCGGGCGCGAACCCCACAGAAGATCCGCTGCCGGGGCCAGAGAACGGCCGCGAACACTCACGCGCTCAAGGGGCCGCGAGGCGGGGGGCTTGCCCGACCTCAGCCACCTGTCACTAAATTGCCTGTTGGCTAGATGCCGGTGAATTCTGGGGCCATGACCTGGCTTATCAGACCACCGGTGTTCACCGCGTGATAGATAGACCGGGGCGGGCGGGCCGCACCATCCACGCTGCGGCACACCCAGCTTTTTGCTTCCATTGATTTCAATGACTGCGACAGGGCCCGATCCGTTATTGTCGGCAGGTTTCGCTTGATGTCGCTGAAATGACTTGGTCTGTGAAGCGTTGTCAGAACCGGCAAGGTCCATGACCGGCGCAGCAGGGGCCGGTCGTCCTCGCACGCGACATCGTGGATCTTGCAGGCGATGGCTGCGGCTGCCGCGCCTGATTGAGTGAGCCGAAATTCGGGGCGTAGCGGATGACCGTAGCCCGGATTGCGCTCAATCAGGCCAAGGTCAATCAAATGATCCATACTTTGGGCAAAGGCGGTCCGGCTGGCACCGGTCGCAGCCAGCAACGGCGCCTGCCGCCCGGCGATACCGGAACTGAGGCTCGACAGAATGGGCATTGCCCAGGCCCTGGATGTGATGTTGACAAGCGTCATTATGTCCATAAAGTATAGTTAGTATATTTTAGCTCATAAGGAAAGCCCATGTCACTCGTTTCAGTAGATCAAACCATCACCATCGCAATGTCGGTCAAGGATCGCCACGCCAGCGCCAAATGGTACGAAACCATGTTGGGCTTTGAGCTGCTCTATCATGCTGACGAGGCAGGCTGGTCCGAGGTTCAAACCAACACGCCCGGCGTCGCAATCGGCCTTGGCGAGCACACCAAGCCCGCGCCGGGAAACTGCGTCCCTGTCTTTGGATGCGCTGATCTGGAGTCGGCCCGGCAGAAACTGGAACAGGCCAACGTCAAATTTGATGGCGAAACGGATGTGGTCGAAGGCATGGTCAAAACCGCGACCTTCTACGACCCCGACGGCAACGCGCTGATGCTCGCACAGGATTTGACCGGCGGTTAAAGCTGATCGGCCGGAGCCGTGGCAGAGCCGCAAACCAGTAACGGGCCACGCCTGATACGCCCGCGCGCATTTGCATCTCCACGGCTCAGCTGCCGTAGACGCGGCCCCAGCGTTCGATCAGGCTCTGTTGCAGCTTTTTGGCGCGGCGATTCCAGCTTTGCGCGCCTTTGGGGCGCTCGCGTTCGGCGCGGGGTATGCGTGCGCGGGCCTGCTGGTCGGCGCTGAATATGGCAAAGGCCAGCACGGTGCCGTCGGTCGCGGTCATGAAGCCGCCCAGACCCGATACGAAATTGAGCGTGCCGGTCTTGGCGGTGACCTTGATCGGATGCGCTTTCAGCACGCGCCCCTTGCTGTCGCGCATCGGGAAGGATTTGAGCAGCGGTTTCAGCCGCCCGTCCCGATAGGAGGCCACCAGCGCGCTGACCATGTCATCCGGTGTGATCCGCGATGCCTCGCCCAGACCGGAATGATCCACCAGCCGGGTATTGGTCATGCCATAGGTTGCCGCAGCCCAGCTGTTCATCGCCGCCGCCGAATCCTTCAGCGTGCGCGGTCGGCCACCACGCGCCTGCGTTGCCGCCAGGCCGATCATCTCGGCCATCAGGTTGTTGGAATATTTCAGCGTCGCCTTCAGCATCAGATCAAGCGGCGGGCTGTTGTGATGGGCCACCACCTGCCCCGAGGGCGGCGCGTTGGCCGGTTTCGGCGCGCCCAGCTTAATCCCGTTGGCGCGCGCCATGGTGCGGAACACATCGGCGGCATAGGCGCCCGGATGGCGCACCGGCAGCCAGCGCGCGCCGCCTTTGCCCAGAGCCTGGCTGGCGACGGTCCAGTGATCGGTGTCGTTGCGTTCGGAATAGCTGTATACCGGCAGGCTGCGCTGCGCGATCTTCATCGTGGCAACGGAGACTTCGGGGCGATATTTCTCGGTGCGGGCATCCATGGTCACCGCCCAGCCCTGTCCTGCGCGTTTCCATTCGAAATGCACCCGGTTGTAATTGAGCGCGAGGCCAGAAATGGCCGGGCTGTAGCCGACGTGATCGGGCTGACCCGGGTCGATCGAGGCGATCTGCGGCAGCGCCCCCTCCCAGATCCGAAAGGCACCGCGCACCTCGCGGACGCCGGCCGCCTTCAGCGCCTGCGCGAGCCGCGCGAGATTGTCGGTGTTGAGCATCGGGTCGCCGCCGCCCACCAGCACCAGATCGCCGCCGACCACGCCGCCGCTGATCCCGCCGGTGGCCACAATCTGCGTGGTAAAGCGATGGTCCGGCCCCAGCGCATCGAGCGCATAAAGAGCGGTCAGCGCCTTGGCGACGCTGGCCGGCGGCAGGGCTGACGCGGCGCCCTCGGCTTCAAGCCGCAGTCCGCTTTTGACGTCCGCCACGGCGCAGGCAATCTGCCCAGAGAGGCCTGCGCGCGCCAGGAGTCCCTTCAGCCCGCCGCCGGCGCTGATCAGGCTGGCAGGATCCCGTGCCACCGGGCGCAGAGAAACAGCCGGCGCATTGGCCAGGGCTGTCTGCGCCGCCACGGAGGCAAGGCCGGAGGTCAGAAAAAATCGTCGCGAAATCATATCAGCAATAGTCTACTCAAAACCCCTACAATTCTGCAAACATGCGGCAGGTTATTATGCCGCAGCCCGACAGCCCCCCGACCGCAAACTGGCGGCTTTTCTTTGGCCGAGCCGCCTGCTACCGCTGACGCGATGGTACGGGCAGTGATGATCATGTTTGTCGCCATGTCAATGATCCCTGCCGGGGACCTTTGCGGGAAACTGCTCACATCGGGCGGTCTGGCGACACCGGGATTCGTGGCCTGGTCTCGATTTGCAATCGGCACAGCGATGGTGGCGCCGTTTGCCTTGCGCAGTGCCTATCCGCTGCTGGCCGACTGGCGGCTGTGGCTGCGCGCGGCGCTGCTGAGCGGCGGTATCCTGTCGATCCAGATCGCATTAAAAACCGAACCGCTGGCAAATGTGTTTGCCGCCTTTTTTGTCGGGCCGATGGTCAGCTATGTGCTCTCCGTCCTGCTGCTGCGCGAACCTGCGACGCTGGCGCGCAGCCTGCTGATCGCGCTGGGGTTCTGCGGCGTGCTGCTGGTGGTGCGGCCCGGGCTGGGAGGCTCGGTCAATCTGATCTGGGCGGTTCTGGCGGGGGTATTCTACGGTGGATTTCTCACCACCTCGCGCTGGCTGTCGCATCTTGGCACGCCGCTGCAGCTGAGCCTGACCCAGTTGTCGATCAGCGCGCTGCTGACGCTGCCGCTGGGGCTGACCGCCCTGCCCGCGCCCGGACTGGCGACTGCGGCGCTGACCTTTGGCAGTGCGGGGTTTTCGATGCTGGGCAATCTGCTGCTGCTCTTTGCCTATGCGCAGGCACCCGCGTCACGGCTGGCACCGCTGGTCTATTTCCAGCTGATCGCCGCCGTCTCGCTCGGCTGGCTGGTCTTTGATCAATGGCCTGATGTGCTGACCTGGGCCGGTCTGTGTGTGGTCATCAGCGCCGGTCTGGTCTCAGCGCGGCTGCGTCGCTGACCAATCGCCACGCGCCCGGATCGCGCTTGAGCTGATATTGACCATCGGCACATTCACAAAACACCAGGCCGGGGCCTCGGCATGGGCCAGCAGACGGCTCTGCCCACCTTTCAGCCGATACGGTGCATAAAGCCGCGCGGCAGGCGACAGCCGCGCCGAGATCCGCTCACCCGGTCGCGCCAGCACTCCGACGGGTACGGTGTCCAGAATCTGCCGCCAGTCTTTCCAGCGGTGGAAATCGGCCAGATTATCCGCCCCCATCAACCAGACAAAGCGCACGCCGGGATGGCGCTGCCGCAGCAGGCGCAGCGTCTCGGCCGTGTAGCAGGTGCCGACATCGGCCTCGATCCCGCTGATCTGCACACGCGGATGGTCCATCAGCGCCCGCGCGGCGGCAATCCGGCGGTCAAGCGGCGCTGGCGGATGCGCCTTAAGCGGATTGCCGGGCGACACCAGCCAGACCAGCTGATCCAGCCCAAAGCGTTTGAGCGCTGCCAGCGAGATGGCACGATGCCCCTGATGCGGCGGATCAAAGGACCCGCCCAGAAGGCCAACAGTGGTACCGGGCGGAATATGGGGCAAGCGGTGCATCATGCCTGCCTTGATGCACATAGTTGCAAGAGAGATCAATCAGCTGTTGCAGGCTCTGGTTGCGAAACTGTGAAAGCCGCCCCGCCAGTCTTTGCGATCACGGCGGCAGGCGTGCACGCCCCGCGCCCCCGCCCCTGCATCCCGCATTGCCCCCGCCTTTCCCATCCGCTATCACACCAGCCAGCAAATTCCCCCCTTACACGGAGCTGTCTCATGGCTGCCTATCAATACGTCTACCACATGCAGGGGGTCTCCAAGACCTACCCCGGTGGCAAGAAATGCTTTGAAAACATCCACCTGTCCTTTCTCCCCGGTGTGAAAATCGGTGTTGTCGGCGTCAACGGCGCCGGTAAATCGACGCTGATGAAGATCATGGCGGGTCTCGATACCGATTTCACCGGTGAGGCCTGGGCCGCCGAGGGCGCCAAGGTTGGCTATCTGCCGCAGGAGCCGAAGCTGGACGAAAGCCTGACCGTGCGTGAAAACGTCATGCTGGGCGTCGCCGGGAAAAAGGCCATTCTTGATCGCTACAATGAGCTGGCGATGAACTACTCGGACGAGACCGCCGAGGAAATGGCCGAGCTGCAGGACAAGATCGACGCCGAGAACCTCTGGGATCTGGACAGCCAGATCGACGTCTCGATGGAGGCGCTGCGCTGCCCGCCGGATGATGCCGAAATCGCCAATCTCTCCGGTGGTGAGCGCCGTCGCGTTGCCCTCTGCAAGCTGCTGCTTGAAGCACCCGACATGCTGCTCCTCGACGAACCGACCAACCACCTTGATGCGGAAACCATCGCCTGGCTGCAACAGCATCTGATCGACTACAAGGGCACCATCCTCTGCGTCACCCACGACCGTTATTTCCTGGATGACATCACCGGCTGGATCCTCGAGCTGGACCGGGGCCGCGGCATCCCCTACGAGGGCAATTATTCCAGCTGGCTGGAACAGAAGGCCAAACGTCTGGAGCAGGAAGCGCGCGAAGACAAATCCAAGCAGAAGACGCTGGAGCGCGAATTGGAATGGATGCGTCAGGGCGCCAAGGCGCGTCAGGCCAAATCCAAGGCCCGGATCAACGCCTATAACGATCTGGCCAGCCAGTCCGAGCGCGAGAAACTGACCCGCGCCCAGATCGTCATCCCCAACGGCCCGCGTCTGGGGTCCAAGGTGATCGAGGTCTCGGGCATCTCCAAACATTACGGCGACAAGCAGCTGGTGGAGAACCTGTCCTTTGACCTGCCCCCCGGCGGCATCGTCGGCGTGATCGGCCCCAACGGTGCGGGTAAATCGACCCTGTTCCGGATGCTGACCGGCCAGGAACAGCCCGATGAGGGCAGCGTCAGCTATGGCGATACCGTGAAACTGTCCTATGTCGACCAGTCGCGCGACGATCTGAACGACAATGACACCGTCTGGGAAGCCATCTCCGGCGGCGCCGAGATCATCGAGCTGGGCGACGCGCAGGTGAACTCCCGCGCCTATTGCTCGTCGTTCAACTTCAAGGGCGGCGACCAGCAGAAGAAACTGTCGCTGCTGTCGGGCGGCGAGCGCAACCGGGTCCATATGGCGCGGCTTCTGAAAGAGGGCGGCAACGTGCTGCTGCTTGACGAACCGACCAACGATCTGGACGTCGAAACCCTGCGCGCGCTGGAAGACGCACTGGTCGATTTCGCCGGCTGCGCCGTGGTCATCTCGCACGACCGTTTCTTCCTCGACCGGATCTGTACGCATATTCTGGCCTTTGAGGGCGACGCCCATGTGGAGTGGTTCGAGGGCAACTTCGAGGACTACGAAGAAGACAAGAAACGCCGCCTGGGCCCCGATGCGCTGGAGCCCAAGCGTCTGAAGCACAAGAAGTTCGTGCGATAAGTGAGCTTCAGGGGGTGATGCGATACCAGCTCACCCCCTGAAGTCTTCAAATCACTCCTTCCCGAAAAGGCTTATTCGGCGTCGTCCTCTTAATAGAGGCAGGCGTCGCCTCTTAACCGGCTTTCCAGGTCGTCGTCTTCCATTTGTCGGAACCAACCCGTTCCCACAGCCGCCATGACCCCGGCATAATTTGAACAAAATTAACCCTATTCTGAGATTTGCCGAGGCCTGTGCCCGTCGGCGAACCACAGAAGGGTGAGAGCATGGCAGGAATCGGGATCTTGGTAGGCGTCATTGGCGGGCTGAATGCGGCCGTATTGGGCTATACGCTGATCGGCCTGTCCTTCGGCATGAGCCTGCTGCTCTATCCGCTGTTCGGAGTGCCCTCGGCGATGCTGGCGATCCTGCTGCTGTGGACGCAGAAGGCCGCCCGCAATGCGCTGGCGGACAAGGCCGGGGACAAGCGGGCGCACGGAGCACATCAGGGGCTGTCGGCGAAACCCGCGCGGGCCTGATTTCCGCCGCAGCCGACCACTCCACGGGTCAAATCCGTGCGATATGCGCACCAGAACAGCCCGTCGCGGTCACAATTCCAGAATAAGCTGCAACACATACCAATATACTCGCCATCTGACCGTAAGACATATTGATTGCATCGCCTGTTTCAGGGCAATTTCCCCTCAGTTGAGTGAGGGTGTTATGGCTTGGTTGGCGATGTTGACGAGTACCGGTGTGACCATGATGGTCACGGTGATATACTATGTGGCGTACAACCTGCCAATCTGGGGGCTTCTTCTGCTCTATAGTGGCATCAGCAGCCTGCTTGGCGTCGGCCTCACCGTGGCGCTGGTCCTGAAAAGCGGCGGCTTCCCGCGCAGACGCCCAGAGCAAAATTCGCAGGATACATCAATTTGACACCCTCCACACGCGCAGCGAAGATCGCGCATCCATCTGATATTTCCAATTGAAATCACAGCATTACACATAATTCAGCAGATCCCATCACCTGCGCCACCCCCGATGTTAACCAAATTTAAAGACAATTTGAGCTATCTTGCTCGAACACAGAGAGTTGCACTCTGCCTGAAAAATTGTAGATTAAATGCGACTCAACCTAAGAGGTATAAACATGGCATGGATCGGGATCATTGTCGGTACTTTTGCAGGGATTTTCTCTGCGGTCGCCGCCTATACCCTCTATGCGCTGCCACTTTGGTATAGTTTGCTGCTCTACCCCACCGTTGGCACAACCGCCGCCATTGTGACCATGCTTGCAATGCTGCATCTGCCGCCGGGTCTGCGCCCGATGATGCCGCCGGACGGGGATGAAACCCACCGCATGGCCTGAGCCGACCGCAGGACCTGAGCCAACCGCAGGGCCAAAGCCCCCTTATCCGCGTTTCGATATCAGCCGAGCCTCCGACTCATCCCTTCGCCCAGCTCACGATCTGGCCTGCGCGCAGGGCGCCTGCCTGCCGTTTCTGTTCCTTGCCGCGCACAAAGCGGACAAGTGTCGGGATCCCTTTGATCCGATAGCGTGCGCCGGTGGACTGATGGGTCTGGGTGTTCAGCTTGACCAGCCGCACCTGCCCCTGCAGCGTTTTTGCCGCCTTGGCATAATCCGGGGCCATCATCTTGCAAGGACCACACCAGGGCGCCCAGAAATCCACCACCAGCGGCAGGTCATCCTGCGCGGCGGCCTTTTGCAGGGTCGCCGGGTCGACATCGACCGGCGTCGAGGGGATCAGCGCAGCCCCGCAGGTGCCGCATTTGGGGCCGGCGGCCAGACGGTCCTCGGGCACGCGGTTCAGCTGGGCACAGCTGAGGCAGGTCAGGGTCTTGGCACCCATGGGGCAATCTCTCCTTCGCATCACTGACCGCCGGGGCGGCGTGGCGCCTGTATTCAGGCCAGATATACTGGCCAGAGGCGGCAGGACAAGCCCTGCCCGCGCTGGTGCCCACCCGCTAGAAGGTGAGCTTGGCGCCCAGAATGACGCTATGCGAGCGCACGCTGGCATCGCCTGTGCGCCGGGGCAGGATCAGCGGCACAAAGCCATCGTTGAACAGGTATTCCGCCCCCAGCGTGACATTCGGGGCCAGCGCAACCTCCATCCCGAGGATGATCTGCGACATCGACTCCCATTCGGTGCCGGAGGCGCCTTGCCGCCCGTGGCTGGCGGAGAGTGAATAGACCGCCGGACGTCCCAGCACCTCCCCCCGGTAGCGCCCCTGCAGCGTCAGCGCGCTGACCTTGTGATCGGTGGCAGGCCAGCGGTCGGTGGTCTGGGTGAACTCGGCCATGACGTCGAAGCGCTCTGCGCTGAGGGTGGCGTGAATATCCCAAGCGCCGTTCCAGCCCCGGTCGATGCCGCTTCCGGGGGGATGATGGGCAATGGTGCTGTCGTAGATCGTGCCGCGCAGAAAACCGGCCCCCAGTTTCAGCCCCATACCATTGGCCAGCGGAATGCGATGGGAGGCGTTCAGCGCGTAATTGGTGTAGTGATCATCGTTCTTCGGGCTGCTGATCACCCGGTTGCCCCGGTGGTTGCGAATGATCGACAGCGCCAGTTCGGTACGCTCGGTGATATAACCGATCTCGATCAGCGGATCCTTGGTCTGGGCCCAGAAGTAATGGCTGTTATGGGTATGGGTGAAGGGCGCATAGCTGGCAAAATTGCCGAAATTCACCGTCTTGCGCCCAACCGCCAGATAAAAGGGCGAGCGGTCCAGATCACCAACCGCCAGCCAGGCCTTGCGCAGCTGGATGTCGTTCTGGCCGGGATATTCGACCTCGGTATATTCGCCCTGCACAACCGCTGTCAGCAGCGGGGTGGTGGCGGTCGCGATCAGCGAGATATCATTGATCACACCATAGGTATCGGTGGTGCCGCTGGTGTGGGTCGGCGGCAGCCGCGACAGGATCGGAAATTTGCCGGGCGTATTGGTGTTCTCATAGATCACCGTGCCTAAGAAGCGCCCGCCAAAGGTGATCCGATTGACCCCGAGCTGCCCCGATTGCCGCGCGCGCAGGGCAATGGCGACCTTGTTGGTCACATCCTCCTGACGGTCCAGCATCCGTTCTGAATAACGCAGTGAGGTGGCGAGAAACCCCGCATCTTCCTGAGCCTCAACCCGGTCCGCAGCCGCGAGGCCGACAGCCATAATCAGCGCGGTCACTGCCGCGCGCCCCCCAAATGAAACAGTCACAATGGTTACTCCAGTATACCCCCGACAAACCGCCAGACGGGCTGTAAACAGCCACCGGCCGGTTTCGGACGAGATCGCAGACCTGCAACGCAGAAGCCGAGAAATAGCCCCTGTCAGGGCCTGAGACCTCCGGCAAACCTGCCCCCGCAGCCGTGCCGACATGACGCCCTCAAACGAGAAACCCGCCGGAAATGACGGTGGATCAGAAACGCGATCCGATCACAGGATATCACAGCTTCGTGATATCACGAAGCCTGATTTGCCAATGTCCTATGGCCCATTAGGGCATCACGCTGTTGCACCAACGTCGCGCCGTCTGCCCGCAACGGTGGCCGTGCGGGCGCCGCTATTGACCGGATTGTTTGCGCACCGCAGACTGATGGCATCTGTTCCAAAACCGAAAGAGCCACGCATGTTGTCACGCCGCGCCTTTCTGGCCAGCTCCGCCGCCGCCTCTCTCTGGCCTCAGATCGGGTCAGCCGAAACGGCCTTTGACCCCACTCCGCAGGAGGTCCGCATCAAGAAGCAATTCGCCCCCGGGCAAATTCTGGTGCTGCCGCGATCCTATTACCTTTATTATGTGACAGAGCCGCGCCGGGCGCGCCGCTATGGCGTTGGCGTCGGGCGAGCCGGTCTTGAATTCACCGGCACCGCCGTCATCCAGGCCAAGAAAGAATGGCCAACCTGGCGCCCGACGGACGAGATGATCGAACGCGATCCGCGCAGCTATGCCCGCTTTGTCGATAATAAATACATCCAGCCCGGTGGCACTGATAACCCGCTGGGCGCGCGCGCGCTCTACCTGTTTCAGAACGGCATCGACACCTATTTCCGCATTCACGGCACCAATCAACCGCAAACGATTGGCCATTCCGTCTCCAACGGCTGCATCCGCATGACGAACGAGCATATCGTCGACCTCTACGAACGGGTGCCCTTGGGAACCGTGGTGACGGTGCTCTGATCAGGACCAGACCAAGGTGGCAGCGCGTGATCTGGCGGCGCATCGGCGCCAGCTTGCCTGTCCGGGTGCCAAGCCCCGCCGATGGCCATTCACAGCGCCTCTGGCAGCGCCAAACTGACAGGCACCCCCCGCTATAACACTTGCACCGAGAGGACATTGGCGACAAGATCGTTCCCGCAAGGTTACGCAGAACTCATCGCTGTCCTAGGAGGCTCGGTCATGAATACGCAATGACATTGCCGGGCTGTCGCATGTCGCGGACAGGGATTTAGAGTAAGACTGGGAGAAGAAGACGATGGCCACAGGCACCGTCAAATGGTTCAACACCACCAAAGGTTACGGTTTCATTGCACCCGATGCGGGTGGCAGCGATGTGTTCGTACATATTTCCGCCGTTGAGCGGTCGGGGCTGACCGGCCTCGCGGACAACCAGAAAGTGACCTATGAGCTGCAACCGGGCCGTGACGGCCGCGAGTCTGCGGTGAATATCGAGCTGGCCTAACCCGCCTACCCGAAGAAGATCAGCTGTCGGCCCCCTTTCGGGGCCGTCTTTTGTTGTGGCGCCCAGTCATCTGCCGCAGCACCTCTGCGGTCATCCCGTGGCGGCCCCGCGTCAGCGGTCCACCCTGGCCACCAGATCCAGCACCTTCGGGCCGATGGCCGCCACATTCAGCGCCACGCCTTTTGCGTTGGGGTGAATGCCGTCCTCCTGTAGATACGGCCCCGCCGCCTGCGGATCATTGCCGGTTGCCGCGCGGATCCCGGCAAGGCTGTCGTCATGCAGCAGCGCGCCATAGTCGCGCGCCAGCTCGGGGAAGATTGCGTCGAATTCTGCCTTGAAGTCGGCGCCATAGTTGCCCGGCGCCGCGATACCAACCAACAGCACCGGCACCGCATTGGCCTTGGCGACCTCCAGAATACGGGCGAGATTGGCGCGGCTCTCAGCCGGGGCGATCCCGCGCAGCAGGTCATTGCCGCCCAATGCGACGATCAGCGCATCCGGCCCGTCGGCCAGCGTCCAGTCGATCCGCGCCGCGCCACCCGCCGTGGTATCGCCGGAGACACCGGCATTGATCAGGCGCACCTCAGCCCCCTGTTCCCCCAGCCAGCGCTGTAGCTGCGGCACCCAGCCCTGCCCCTGCGGCAGCCCGTAGCCCTGCACCAGACTGTCCCCCAAAGCCGCCACCCGAACCGGATCGGCCTGCGCAACTGCGGCAGTTAATATAAAAATCAATCCGGCCATTATCTTGCGCATTGGTAGAAAGGCTCCATATCGAGAGTGATCCCAAAACAGGCGCGACGTCACATGCAGTCCAGCACGATCCCCCAGTCCGACCCTATCCTGAACCTCCAGCATGCGTCTTTGTCGCTGGTTGGCAATACCGGACCTGTCGAAATCCTGCATGACATCTCGCTCGCGGTCGAAAGCGGCGAGACGCTGGGCCTGATTGGTCCCTCCGGGTCGGGCAAATCCTCGCTGCTGATGGTGATGGGCGGTCTGGAACAGGCAACCGGCGGCACCGTCTCGGCGCTGGGGCAGGACCTGACCGCTATGGATGAGGATGCGCTGGCGCGGTTTCGCCGCGACAATATGGGTGTCGTGTTCCAGAGCTTTCACCTGATCCCCACCATGACGGCGCTCGAAAATGTCGCCACCCCGCTGGAGCTGGCCGGGCACAGGGATGCCTTTGACCGCGCGCAGGCCGAACTGGAGGCCGTGGGGCTCGGCCATCGTGCCGGTCACTTCCCGGCGCAGATGTCAGGTGGTGAACAACAGCGTGTGGCACTGGCACGCGCCCTGGTGACCCGCCCGCGGATCCTGCTGGCGGATGAGCCGACGGGCAATCTGGACGCCACCAACGGCGATGCGATCATGGACCTGCTGTTTGACCTGCGCGACCGCTATGGCGCGACGCTGATCATGGTCACCCATGCGCCGGAACTGGCGGCGCGCTGTGACCGGGTGATCCGGCTGCGCGATGGCCGTCTCGACCTTGCCGCCGCGCGCGAGGCCGCTGAATGAACGCCTTGTCGCTGGCGACACGCTTTGCCATGCGGGAGCTGCGCGGCGGGCTGCATGGGTTTCGCGTTTTCCTGATCTGTCTGGCGCTGGGGGTGGCGGTGATTGCCGGGATCGGCTCGCTGCGCTCGGCGATTGAAACCGGGCTGAGCGAGGAAGGCGCGGTCTTGCTGGGCGGGGATGCCGAACTGGGCTTTACCTATCGGCGCGCCAGCCCAGAGGAACAGGCCTGGATGGAGGCCACTGCCCTGCGCCGCTCCGAGGTGATCGACTTCCGGTCGATGGCAGCTGTCGGTGAGGAACGCGCCCTGACGCAGGTGAAGGCGGTGGATAGCGCCTATCCACTGGTTGGCACGGTGCGGCTCTCGCCGGATCTGCCGCTGCCACAGGCGCTGGATGGTGCCGGGGACCTGCCCGGTGGCGTGATGCAGCGGGTGCTTGCGGATCGGCTGGGCCTCTCTGTTGGTGACCGCTTTGCCCTTGGCACCCAAAGCTTTGTTCTGACCGCACTGCTGGAGAATGAACCGGATGCCGCCAGCGCGGGCTTCACGCTGGGGCCACGCACCATCGTGCGCAGCGCTGACCTGGCCCGATCCGGCCTGTTGCAGCCCGGCACGCTGTTTTCCAGCAAATACCGGCTGACCCTGCCCGAAGGCACCGATCTGGAGCAGCTGAAATCCCGTGCCGAAGCCGAGCTGGACAACAGCGGTATGCGCTGGACCGACGCCCGTAACGGCGCACCGGGCATCGCCACCTTTGTCGAGCGGCTGGCCGGGTTTCTGGTGCTGGTTGGCCTCTCCGGGCTGGCTGTGGGCGGCATCGGCGTCTCAGCGGCCGTGCGCGCCTATCTGGCGGGCAAGACCGCGACCATCGCCACCCTGCGCACGCTGGGCGCCGACCGCCGGACGATCTTTCTGACCTATTTTCTGCAAATCGGGGCGCTGGCGCTGCTTGGTGTTGCGATTGGCCTCGTGATCGGCGGGCTGGCCCCGGTGCTGCTGGGGCCGCTGATTGCGGCGCAGCTGCCGTTTCCTGCGGTCTTTGGCATCTCGGTCCCGGCGTTGAGCGAAGCGGCGCTTTACGGGCTGCTGACGGCTTTTGTCTTTGCGCTCTGGCCGCTGGCCCGCGCCGAGCGGATCCGCGCTGCGGCGCTGTTTCGTGACGCGCTGGACAGCCGCAGCCGCTGGCCTGCCCCCCGCTATATCGTCGCCACGGCTGTCTCGGTGGCGGCGCTGATTGGTTCTGCCGCGCTGTTCAGCGGCGCGATTAAGCTGACGCTCTGGACCGCTGCGGGGCTGATCGGCGCGCTGGCGGTGCTGCTGCTGGCCGCGCTGGTGCTGGGCTGGATCGCCCGCCGCGCCGCGCCGCTGACCCGTGGATATCCGGCGCTTCGATGGGCGCTTTCGGCGATTGGCACCTCCCGCGATGGCGCCGTGCCGACCGTGCTGGCCCTGGGGCTGGGGCTGACCGTTCTGGCCGCGATTGGTCAGGTCGACGGCAATATGCGCCGCGCCATCGAAGGCAACCTGCCCGACGTGGCGCCCTCCTATTTCTTCGTTGATATCCAGCGCGATCAGATGCCGGATTTCCTCGCCCGCGTGGAGCAGGACCCGGCGGTTGAGCGCGTGCAGAGCGCACCGATGCTGCGCGGCATCCTCACCACCATCAACGGCCAGCCCGCAACCGAGGTGGCAGGCGATCACTGGGTCGTCCGGGGCGATCGCGGCATCACCTATGCCGCCAAACAGCCAGACACCACCCAGATCGTCGCGGGCGCGTGGTGGCCCGAAGAGTACACCGGCGCGCCGCAGGTCAGCTTTGCCCGCGAAGAGGCCGAGGAGCTGGGTCTCAACCTTGGCGACACGCTGACGCTCAACGTGCTGGGCCGCGACATTACCGCCACCATCACCAGCCTGCGCGAGGTCGATTTTTCCACGGCGGGCATGGGCTTTGTCATGGTGCTGAACGAAAGCGCGCTTGCAGGGGCCCCGCACAGCTATATCGCCACGGTCTATGCCGAACAGGAGGCCGAAGCCCAGATCCTGCGCGATCTCGCCAAGGCGATGCCGAACATCACCGCGATCCGGGTCCGCGATGCGCTGGACCGGGTGTCGGACCTGTTGCGGCAGCTCGCATCTGCCACCGCCTATGGTGCCGCGGCAACGCTGCTGACCGGTTTCATGGTGCTCATTGGCACCGCCGCCGCCGGCGAACCTGCCCGCCGCTACGAGGCGGCTGTGCTCAAGACGCTGGGCGCGCCGCGACGGCAGATCCTGATCAGCTTTGCGCTCAGATCGGTGTTTCTGGGCGCCGGGGCCGGCCTGGTCGCGCTGACGGCCGGAATGACGGGGGCCTGGGCCATCAACACCTATGTGTTCGAAAGCGATTATCAGGTGATCTGGAGCAATGCGCTGGCGATCATCAGCGGCGGCATCCTGACCACGCTGCTGGCTGGGCTGGCCTTTGCCTGGCGGCCCCTTCAGGTGCGCCCGGCCCGGATCCTGCGGGCCCGCGACTAGGCCACACCGCGGCCTCTGGCGCCGCGCTTGCGGGGCCGCAGCCACAACACCAGCCACGACGTCAGCCACGGCGGGCGGGCGCCAGAGCATCTCAGCTGGCGTAGCGCGCGCAGCCGGTCGAAACCGGCGATTGGAACAGGGCAAACAGCGCATCATTGTCGCAGACCAGCGCCTCCAGGGTGATCCCGTCCAGCGACCGGTAGAAGGCCTGCGCCGCATCGGTGAGGGCAATCCGCAGCCGACAGGCCGAAACCAGCGGACAGGTATTGTCGGCATCGGCAAAACACTCGACCATCGGCACCGTGCCCTCAACCGCGCGAAAGACATCGCCAATGCCGATTTCAGCCGCGGGCCTGCCCAGCGACATGCCCCCGTTACGCCCGCGCTGCGTATGCAGATAGCCCAGCTGCGCCAACTGGTTGATCACCTGCGCCAAATGGTTCTCCGAGATATTGCAGCGCGCGGCAATTTCGGATTTGGTAACCAGGCGGTCCGCATGGGCTGCACAATACATCAACAGCCGCACTGCAATATTTGTCCGTTTCGTGATCCGCATGATCGCCCCTCCGAGGTGCCTTGTCGCAAGATCATGACATGGCCGCACAAAGGCCACTTTGACATGTATCAAAGCCGCACGCGCTTTCGCCTGACCCTGCCCCTGCCGGGTCCCGCTGCGCCGCCCGCAGGCAGCGCCGACGCAGGGCAAACGGTGGGCGACAGACCCCGCCTGCCTGTGGCGGTCAGCGCCACTGAGACAGACATCGCCAGTCAGGAGATCTGAATGCCCGCCCCCGTTTCCCCAGCCCCCTATTTCTTTGGCTACGGCAGCCTGGTGAACACGCGCACCCATGGCTACGGTCAGGCCCGCCCCGCGCGGCTCAGCGGCTGGCGCCGGGCCTGGGTGCATACCGATCTGCGCCCGGTTGCCTTTCTCAGCGCCGTGCCCTGTGACAGAACCACCATCGACGGGCTGATCGCCGAGGTGCCAGGGGCCGACTGGGCGGCGCTTGATGACCGCGAATTTGCCTATGAGCGGCTGCCTGCCGGCGGCGCGGTCCAGCATGATCTGAACCCGGAGACCGATATCGCGGTCTATGCGGTGCCCGGCCACAGCCAGCGCGCGGCCAGCCTGCGCCATCCGATCCTGCTCAGCTATCTCGACGTGGTTATTCAGGGCTATCTGGACGTCTTCGGCGCCGATGGTGTCGCCGCCTTCGTGCGCACGACCGATGGCTGGGACGCGCCGATCCTGAACGACCGCAGCGCCCCGCGATATCCCAGAGCGCAGAGGCTGACTGTTGAAGAGCTGGATCTGGTCGATCAGCATCTGCTGGCGCTTGGCGCGACCGTTATCGGGGCAGATCAGTGATTTCCCGCACCCTGCTCTATGTCCGGCGGATCACCCGGCAACTGTGGTTCCGGGTTGTGCTGCTCTCGGCCTGTTCGCTGCTGGCGCTGGCCATCGCCCCCTGGCTCACGCCCTTCATACCCGAAGACCTGGGCGAACGCTTTGGCCGCGAGGCGGCGCTGCCGGTGCTGACCATCCTTGCCTCCGGGATGCTGGCGGTCACCACATTCTCGCTCAATGTCATGGTCTCGGCCTATCGTACGGCCGCTGCCACGGCGACGCCACGGGTCTATCGCCTGCTGCTGGAGGATACGATCACCCAGAGCGTATTGGCCACCTTTGTCGGCGGGTTTGTCTTCAGCCTGAGCGCGGTGATCCTGTTCCGCGCCGGGTTCTACAGCGAGGATGCCGCCATCGTGGTCTTTGCCATCACCGTCGGAGTGGTGGCGCTGATCGTCGTGGCGATTTTGCGCTGGATTGACCATCTGTCGGGACTTGGCAGCATGGATCACACGCTGCGCCTGATCGAAGAGCGCAGCCGCACCAGCCTGCGCCAGCGGGCCGAAGCGCCCTGCCTGGGCGCCGCCTGCGCCGAGGATGACACCAGATTTCAGCAGCAGGGCCGGGCCATCCCGGCGCAGGCCTCGGGCTTTGTGCGGTTTGTCGATGTCGCAGGGTTGCAGACGCTGGCCGAAGAGGCCGAGACCAGGATCGCCATCCACCGCACCCCCGGCGAATTCGTGCTGCGCGGGCGGCCGGTGGCCTATGCCGAGACCGGCGAGGAGACGCTCTGCGAGGCGGCCAGCCGCTGCATCGAAATCGGTGATGTGCGCAGTTTCGATCAGGATCCCTCCTTTGGCCTGACGCTGCTGGCGGAAACCGCACAGCGCGCCCTGTCGCCCGGTGTCAATGATCCCGGCACCGCGCTGGAGGTCATGGGGCGGCTGGAACGGTTGCTGTGGGAGAATACCCCGGATGAGGCCGAGCCTGACGCGCGCGACGTGTCCTTTGATCGGGTGATGATGCCTGCGGTCTCGGCCCGGCACCTGCTGTCCTGCGCCTTTCCGCCCATCGCCCGCGCCGGCGGCGACGACCCTGCGGTGATCGACTGGATGGACAAGGCGCTCTCGGCGCTGGCGCATCATCCCAACCCGGCCATGGCCGAGGCCGCCGCCGACCTGCGCGATGGCAAGCGGAAGGGAGATAACCAAGAGGGAGACCAGGAGGGAGAGCCGAAGTGACACCCGGAGGCGGGTCCGAAGGGCGGCGGCCAAGGCGGCTCCCGCCCGCACAACAGGGCAGATCTGCCCTGCCCTGAGCGCAGTTGGGCATGGCAGACCGCCTACAGGCGGTCTGCGGCGCCGCGCCGGCGCGCGGCGCCCGGCCCAACCGCAGAGGTGGCTTCTGTGATGCCACCGATGTGGGCGGGAGCACCCCGGAGAGCACAGGACAGCACAAAGGCGGCCCCCTATGGTGCCGCCTTTGCATCAGACAGTCGTCAAAGCTCAGCCGCGGGCGCGGACCGTTTCCATCAGCGCCAGCAGGGCGGACATGTCGGGGCCGCGCTCCATGCCGGTCACGGCTTTGCGCAGCGGCATGAACAGCCCCTTGCCCTTGCGGCCCGTCGCCTCTTTCACAGCAGCGGTCCATGTGCCCCAGCTCTCGCTGTCGTAAGGGCCTTCGGGCAGCAGCGCCATCGCCTCGGCGATGAAGTCGTTGTCCTCATCCGCCACCAGCGGCTCGGCGCCGTCGCGGCAGAGGTCCCACCAGCCCGCCAGATCCTTCAGCGTGGTGATGTTCTCCTTGGCCATATCCCAGAATGCGGCCTGTTTCTCTGCCGGAACCCCCAGCGCGTCCACATGGGACTGCACGGCCTCCAGCGGCAGGGACTGCAAATACCGGGCGGTCAGCGGGTAGAGATCCTGCACATCGAACTTGGTCGGCGCAGCGCCAAAACGGTTGATGTCGAAACCCTCGATCAGCTCTGCCAGCTCCGCGCGCAGCTCAACCGGGTCGGAGGAGCCAAGGCGCGCCATCAGGCTCAGCAGCGCCATCGGCTGCACGCCCGCTTCACGCAGATCGCGCAGGGCCAGCGTGCCGAGGCGTTTGGACAGCGCCTCACCCTGCGGGCCGGTCAAGAGCGAGTGATGCGCAAAGGAGGGGACAGTGCCGCCAAGCGCCTCGATGATCTGGATCTGGGTGGCGGTGTTGGTGACATGGTCAGAGCCGCGCACAACATGGGTCACGCCCATTTCCGTGTCGTCCACAACCGAGGCCAGCGTATAGAGGAACTGGCCGTCGCCACGGATCAAGACCGGGTCCGAGACCGACGCGGCATCGATGGAGATATCGCCCAGGATACCATCGGTCCACTCGATCCGCTCCTGATCCAGCTTGAAGCGCCAGACACCATCGCCGCGCTCGGCGCGCAGCTTGGCCTTGTCGTCCTCCGACAGGTTCAGCGCAGCGCGATCATAGACCGGCGGCTTGCCCATATTCAGCTGCTTCTTGCGCTTCAGGTCCAGTTCAACCGGCGTTTCAAACGCCTCATAGAACCGACCGATCTCGCGCAGCTTGTCGGCAGCGGCGACATAGCGGTCAAGACGTTCGGACTGGCGTTCAACACGGTCCCAGGTCAGGCCCAGCCATTCCAGATCCTGCTTGATGGCATCGACATATTCTTCTTTCGACCGCTCCGGGTCGGTGTCGTCGATGCGCAGGATGAAGCTGCCGCCGGCCTTGCGGGCGATCAGATAGTTCATCAGCGCGGTGCGCAGATTGCCAACGTGGATATAGCCGGTCGGCGACGGGGCAAATCGGGTGGTTGTCATCACAAGTCTCCTGTTGCCCTGCCCCATGTCACATAGGCGACGTTTTGTCCAGTTGCGGCGCAGTCGCCGACGGTTGATCCCAAGTCGTCTCAAACTGTCCGCGTTTTTCAGGGGGCGGCTTAGATTTCGTTCAGACTTCCTGTGTCAGCCTGTCGCAGCACTGACGATTATTGGTACGAAGAATGGGGTCTCCCGTGAACAAAGTGATCCCGAGCGACATGTTGCAGGCGGAGAGTTTGCCTGAACCCTCCCATGCGCGGCTCATGGATGTGTTGAACAAGCTGGATCAGGGCGTGATGGTCTGGACCGAGGACGGGCATTGCCAGGTCTTCAACGAACGGCTGCTTACCCTGCTGGAGCTGCAGAATGGCGACATCTTTCCGGGCTATTCGCGCGAGGCGTTTTTTGCCACCGCCGTCAGGCTGGGCCATGTGACCGAAGACAGCGCCAGACAGGCCGAACAGGATTTCAGCTCTGACAAGGAGCGGTTTTCGGCGACCCGCAGGATGCCGTCGGGACGGCGCCTTCAGATCGACACCCGCAGGCTGTCCACCGGCGGCTTTGTCTCCTGCTACACCGATGTGACCCAGATCGAGCGCAGTGCGCGGGACCTGACATTGGCGCGCCAGGCCGCCGAGGAGGCGGAGCTGACCGCGCTGAAGACGCTTGCGGCGGAACAGTCCTGGCGCGAAGAGGCCAAGCTGCTGTCGCAGCTCGACGTCTGGCTGCATTCCTGCAAATCCCAGGAGGAGCTGTTCCGCATTGTCAGCGCCTTCATGGCGAAGCTGTTTCCGCAATCCCAGGGCGAGCTCTACATCTACTCCAACTCGCGGGACGTTCTGGATGGCAAATGCCACTGGGGCGGGGCCGAGGTCCATGACCACATCTTTGCCGATGCCTGCTGGGCGCTACGGCGCGGGCGGCAGTATCTCTATTCTGCGGATAAGATCGCCTTTCCCTGCGCCCATGTCGAGGAGCAGCCTGCCACCGATGAGCATGGCGATTACGTCTGTTTTCCGGTGGTCGCCCATGGCAATACCGTCGGTCTGCTGCATGTGAAATTTGCACCGGAAACCGACCCCAAGCGCAAGGTGGCGCTGCATCGCCTTGCCCTGCGCTGCGGCGAACATATCTCGCTGGCGGTGGCCAATGTCCGCCTGCGCGACGAATTGCACGACCAGTCCACCCGCGATCCGCTGACCGGTGTCTACAATCGGCGCTATTTCCTCGGCGAGCTGCGCAATGCGGTGGCGCTGGCCGACCGGCGCGCCAGCCAGCTGGGGGTGCTCAGCTTTGATGCGGACCGGTTCAAGACCTTCAACGACACCCATGGCCACGATGCCGGCGACATGGTGCTGCGCGCCATTGGCGACACGCTGAAGGATCTGTTCCGCAATGGCGAGATCTGCTGCCGGATGGGCGGCGAGGAATTTGCTGTCTTCCTGCCGGATACCGACAAGGAACAGACGATGGAGGTCGGCGAAGCGCTGCGTGTCGCGATTGAGGAAATCACACTGCGCTATGGCTCCGGCACGCTGCCGCGTGTCACCATCTCCATCGGCGTTGCCAGCTTCCCCGAGGATGGCCTGCTGCCGCAGGATCTGATGCACGCCGCGGACCGCGCGCTTTACGCGGCAAAGGATGCAGGCCGCAACTGCGTCGTGGATTGCCAGGAAGCCGATCCCGCCAACGGCCCCTTCTCCGGCAGCTGACCCCGACCGAACGTATGCGATGCTCCCGCCTTGGCCGCACCTTTGGCCGCAGGGACCAGCCCGATATCGCTGACACCAACGGGTGGATCACCAGCGCCTTACTGGTCGGTCAACTGGGGTCGCGCCAGCGGTTCACGATCGGATACCGACGATCCAGCCAGAACGCGCGCGGTGTGAGCCGCGCACCGGGGGCTGACTGAAAGCGTTTGTATTCGCTGATATAAATCAGGTGTTCCACGCGTTTTGCCGTCTCCCGCGAGAACCCGGCCGCAACGCAATCAGCAATCGAACCGTCCCGATCCACCAGGATCTCCAGCAGCGCGTCCAATTCGGGGTAATCCGGCAGGCTGTCACTGTCCTTCTGATCGTCGCGCAGCTCGGCGCTCGGCGGCTTGTCGATGACCGAGGGGCGGATGACCTCCCCTTCCGGCCCCATCATCCAGTCGCGGTGATTGGCATTGCGCCAGCGGCAGGTCTCGAACACGCGGGTCTTGTAGAGATCCTTGATCGGGTTGTAGCCCCCCGCCATATCGCCGTAGATCGTGGCATAGCCCACGGCGACCTCGGATTTATTGCCGGTGGTCAGCAGCATCTCGCCAAATTTGTTGGACATCGCCATCAGGAGAAGCCCGCGCAGGCGCGACTGGATGTTCTCCTCGGTCAGCCCCTCCTCCATCCCGGCAAACAGCGGCGCCAGCGTGTTGGTGATCGCGGCGCGCCCCTCGGCAATCGGGACGTAGTCGTAGCGCACGCCCAGCGCCTTTGCCACCGCTTCGGCATCGTCAAGCGAGGCCTGCGAGGTATATTCGGACGGCAGCATCACGCAGCGCACATTCTCAGCCCCCAGCGCATCGACCGCGATCGTGGCGACAATGGCGGAATCGACGCCACCGGAGAGCCCCAGCAGCACCTTCTTGAAGCCGGTCTTGCGCATGTAATCCCGCAGCGAAAGCGTCATGACGTGGTAATCCTGCTCCCACTCATCCGGCAGCACCGCCTTGGGGCCATCCACGGCGCGCCAGCCCTCGGCGGTCCGCTCCAGATCCAGATGGCAGATATCTTCGCGCAGGACCGGCATCTGCAAGGCCAGCGCCCCGCCCGGATTCAGCACAAACGAACCACCATCAAAAACCTGATCATCCTGGCCGCCCACCATATTGAGGTAGATCACCGGCAGATCGGTCTCGATCGAGCGGGCCACAATATGGTTGAGCCGCACATCCATCTTGTTGCGATAATAGGGCGATCCATTGGGGATCAGCAGGAACTCCGCGCCGGTTTCGGCCAGGGTTTCGGCCACATCCTCATACCAGCTATCCTCGCAGATCGGGCTGCCGATCCGGGTATCGCCAACCGCATAAGGACCGCCCAGCGGGCCCGCATCAAAGATCCGCACCTCGTCAAAGACGGTGGCATTTGGCAGGTGATGTTTCAGCACCTGCGTGGTGATCTTGCCGCCCTTCAGGATCAGATAGGCGTTGTACAACCTGTCGCCCTCGACCCACGGGCTGCCGATCGCCAGCGCCGGACCATCGGCACAATCGGCGGCCAACCGCTCAACCTCGGCAATGGCAGCACGGTGGAAAACCGGCTTCATCACCAGATCCTGCGTGTTGTAACCGGTAATGAACATCTCTGGCAGGGCGACCAGATCAGCCCCTGCCTCGCGGCCTGCGGCCCAGGCCTCGCGGGCCTTATCTGCATTGCCAGCCAGATCCCCGACGGTGGGGTTCAACTGGGCCAGTGTCACGCGAAAACGATCAGCCATCCTGCTTGCGTCCTTCGATAATCCTGCCTTCTGCCATTAAACAGATCACGCTGCGAGGGAAAGACCGCAGTGGCAAAAGACATTGCGACGGCGGCGGCTGTGGCATAGTTTCCTGTCAAACCGATCAACAGGCCCGCACCCCGGCTCCCCTTATGGCAAGCAGATATTCCATGACCCGTTTCACCACCGCCGCTCTTCTGACCTCCGCCCTGGCGCTTGGCGCTGCCGGGGTCGGACGCCCGGCCCTGGCCCAGGATGGCAAGGTGCTGACCACGCAGGATGAAATCGGCGGCATCTATGAGGGCACCTTTCGCGGCGGCCTGCAACATGGCACCGGCACCTACCGGCTGCCCAACGGCTATGAATATACCGGCGACTGGGTCGATGGCGAAGTCCGCGGTCGTGGCGTTGCGCGCTTCCCCAACGGATCCATCTACGAGGGCGAGTTCGTCAAAGGCAAACCCGAAGGCGCAGGCAAGATCACCTTTGCCGATGGCGGCACCTATGATGGCGAGTGGTCGGACGGCGTAATCAATGGCCAGGGGGTTGCGGTCTATGCCAATGGCGCGCGCTATGAGGGCGGCTTTCGCGATGCCAAGCACCATGGCAAAGGCATCATGCGCAATCCCGGCGGCTATGAATATGACGGCGACTGGGTCGATGGCCGCAAGGAAGGCACCGGCAAGATCACCTACCCGGACGGCGCCACCTATGAGGGCGACATCCGCGACGGCCAGCTGGAGGGCAAAGGCAAGCTGATCATGCCCGATGGTCTGGTTTACGAGGGCGATTGGTCCGCAAACCAGATGGATGGCACCGGCGTGTTGACCCAGCCCAATGGCGATATCTACGAAGGCCCGCTGGTGGCCGGCCGCCGTCAGGGCGAAGGCAAGCAGATCCATGCCAATGGCGATGTCTATATCGGCAATTTCGAGGATGACCTGCGCCACGGCGAAGGCACCTTCACCAAGACCGACGGCTATGTCTACACCGGCGAATGGCTGGCCGGTCAGATCGAGGGCAAGGGCCGCGTCACCTATCCCGACGGTTCGGTCTACGAGGGCCAGTTCCGCGATGATCTCGCCGATGGCGTGGGCAAGATCACCTATCCCGACGGCTCCACCTACGAAGGCGACTGGGTGGCCGGCGTGATCGAGGGCAGCGGCACCACTACCTATCCCAACGGGCTGGTCTACACAGGCGAGTTCCAGAACGCCAAGAACCACGGCCAGGGCGTGATGACCTACCCTGACGGCTACCGCTATGATGGCGGCTGGAAAGAGGGGCAGCGCCATGGCGAAGCGGTTGTCACCTACCCCGACGGTTCGGTTTATACCGGCAGCTTTGCCAACAGCCAGCGCCACGGCACCGGCAAGATCGTGATGACAGATGGCTTCAGCTATGAGGGCGACTGGACCGAAGGCAAGATCAGCGGCCAGGGCGTCGCGACCTATGCCAATGGCGATGTCTACGAGGGCAGCTTTCTCAATTCCAAACGTCAGGGACCGGGTGTGATGCGTTATGCCAGCGGTCAGCAAGCCGAAGGCACCTGGGAGAACGGCGCGCTCAAAACCACCGGTGCGGCGGCACAGGACAGCGATGATGCCACAACAGCCGACCCGGCCACCGCCACCGACGATGCAAACGCCAGCAACTGATTACCGCTGACCCGCAGCACGGCCGACCGGATAGGCTGGCGCGCCCTACCGCCAAAAGGCGTAGCGGAGCCGCCGCACAGCGCGCGCCCAGCCATAAGGCGTAGCATGTCTGATCCGGGCCAACGGGTTACAGTCGCAGGCTTTGCCCCTGCCCGGTCAATTTCTGTCTTTCCATTCGTCTTTGGCTCTGTATAACTCTGCGTCATGATGATGCGTGCAGATATCCCTTGCTTTGCCACCGCCCCGCGCGGTGCAGATCTGCGCGCCCTACTGATCCTAATCCGCCTCTGAGCGTGCCATCCGGCGCGCCCGCTCAGAGGGGAAGGCATGCGCGCCACATGGATTGGATTTTAGGACAGACAAGAAAGATACCGACATGACGACTGCAGCTGACAAAGATCGCGTTTTGATCTTCGACACCACTTTGCGCGATGGCGAGCAGAGCCCCGGCGCAACCATGACCCATGATGAAAAGCTCGAGATTGCCGAGCTGCTGGACGACATGGGCGTCGACATCATCGAAGCGGGCTTCCCCATCGCCTCCGAAGGCGACTTCAAAGCGGTGAGCGAGATTGCCGAACGTTCCAAGAATGCCGTGATCTGTGGGCTGGCGCGCGCCAACTTCAAGGATATCGACCGCTGCGCCGAAGCCGTGCGCAAATCCGCACAGCCGCGCATCCACACCTTTATCGGCACCTCGCCGCTGCACCGCGCCATTCCCAACCTCACCATGGATGAGATGGCCGAGAAGATCCACGAGACGGTCACCCACGCCCGCAATCTGGTGGACAATGTGCAGTGGTCGCCGATGGATGCCACCCGCACCGAATGGGATTACCTCTGCCGGGTGATCGAAATTGCCATCAAGGCGGGCGCCACCACCATCAACATCCCCGATACCGTCGGCTATACCGCCCCGGTCGAGAGCGCCGATTTGATCAAGCGCCTGATCGAAACCGTGCCCGGTGCAGATGACGTGATCTTTGCCACCCATTGCCACAACGACCTCGGCATGGCGACCGCCAACGCGCTGGCTGCCGTTGCAGGAGGCGCGCGCCAGATCGAATGTACCATCAACGGTCTGGGCGAACGCGCGGGCAACACCGCGCTGGAAGAGGTGGTGATGGCGCTCAAGGTGCGCGGTGACATCATGCCCTTTACCACCGGCATCGACACCAAGAAGATCATGCACATCTCGCGCCGGGTCTCCACCGTGTCGGGATTTGTCGTGCAGCCGAACAAGGCCATCGTCGGCAAGAACGCCTTTGCCCATGAAAGCGGCATCCATCAGGATGGTATGCTGAAGAACAAGGAAACCTTTGAAATCATGCGGCCCGAGGATGTGGGCATTGCCGGCACCTCGCTGCCGCTTGGCAAACATTCCGGCCGTGCGGCGCTGCGCGACAAGCTCAGCCAGCTTGGGTTTGAGGTGGGCGACAACCAGCTGAAGGATCTCTTTGTCCGGTTCAAGGAACTCGCCGACCGCAAGAAAGAGGTGTTTGACGACGACATCATCGCGCTGATGCGCACCAGCGGCGATGAGGATGACCACCTCAAGCTGGTGTCGATGAAAGTCGTCTGTGGCACCGGCGGTCCCGCCGAGGCCACCATCGAAATGGAAGTCGACGGCAAGGATGTGACCGAGACCGCAGAAGGCGACGGCCCTGTCGATGCCGCCTTCAAGGCGATCCGCAAGATCCACCCGAACTCGGCCCATCTTCAGCTCTATCAGGTCCATGCGGTCACCGAAGGCACCGACGCGCAGGCCACTGTGTCTGTCCGACTGGAAGAAGACGGCGTGATCGCCACGGGCGAGAGCGCGAACACCGACACGGTTGTCGCCTCTGCCGCCGCCTATATCAGCGCCCTCAACCGCCTGATCATCCGCCGCAGCAAAATGGGCGAAGGCGCCGACACCCGCGAGATTTCCTACAAGGACATCACCTGATCAATGCGTTGATCTGAAACAGCAAAGGCCACCCGACGGGTGGCCTTTTTCGTTCTGCCCAGGGCCAACCGCCTCTGTTGGCCGCATCTCAGCCCAGACGGCTGAACAGTTTGGTCAGCCGCGCGGCTTCTTCCTCGGTGCCATAGGGCGCATTCACGATGAACATGCCCGAGCCGACCATCCGGTGCCCCTCCCGCGCCGGGGGAAACCGCACCTCATGACGCAATGCGCCGGCCAGCCCCTGCGCCTCCAGCGCGCTCAGCATCGGCTTATGCGCCTCGTCCGTCAGGATCGGATACCACAGCGCAATGACGCCGACGTTCCACTTGCGGTTCAGCTTGGCGATATGGCCGGGGATCTGGGCGTAGTCGCGCTTTACCTCATAGCTGGGATCAATCAGCAGCAGCCCGCGACGCGGCGTCGGCGGCGCCAGCGACTGCGCCAGTTCAAACCCGTCCTGCTGATGCACATGGACCCGCCGCCCCAGCCCATGCGACCACAGCGCCTGCCGCAGGGCGGCGTTTTCCTGCGGGTGCAGCTCGGCAAAATTGAGACTGTCGGCCTCGCGCAGCAGATGCGCTGCAATCAGCGGCGACCCCGGATAGGCCATCTCTCCATGGGCGCTGCGGGATGCGGCAATGGCAGCGGCAAGCGGGTGATCCTCAGCCAGCAGGGCCTGATCCAGCAGGCGGCTGATCCCCGCCGCCGCCTCGCCGGTCTTGACCGCCTCTGCCGCATCCAGCTGATAGAGCCCGCGCCCGGCGTGGGTCTCGATATAGCTGAGCGGCTTGTCCTTCCGCGTGAGATAATCCAGCATCCGCGCCAGCAGCGCGTGTTTCTGAACATCGGCCAGATTTCCAGCGTGATAGATATGTTGATATGACAGCATCCCAGCCCTCTACCGCCAAACCGCCCCGGACAAAAGCCCCTTGCCGCAGCGGAGGGCGTTGGATCTGATGGCTCAGACCGCTGGCATCTGCTGCGTTGCACAGTGAATGCCGCCACCCAATTCGCCCAGCGGGTCCACGTTCAGCGTGACTATTTCCCGTCCCGGATAGTGACGCGCCAGCGCGTTCCGCGCGATCTCATCGGTTGCACCATCCCCGAATTCCGCCGCGACCACCGCGCCATTGCAGACGTAATAATTGGCGTAAGAGGCGACAAAATCGAACCTTTTGATCCGACGGATATGAGGTTCGGGGATAACCTCAACCTCCAGCCCCGCCCCAACCAGCCGGTCATGCGTGTCCAACGCAGCCATATGGAACGGATCGGCGCTATCAGGGGTATCGGGCAGGTTCATAAGAACACGCCCCGGCCCGGTGAAACGTGCGAGGCTATCGATATGATAATCAGTGATATCCTCCCCCCGGACCCCCTCGGCCCAGATCATGCGATCCGCCCCATAAGCCTCCAGCAGCCGTTGTTCTATCTGATCGCGTGACAGCCCGGGGTTCCGGTTTTTGTTCACCCAGCTGCTCTCATGTGCCATCAGCAGCCCGTGCCCATCCTGCTCCACGCCGCCTGCCTCGCCATGCAAACCGGTTGGCAACAGCGGCAGCCCCAAACGCTCGGCCACCCGTCCTGCGATCTGGCTGTCCCGCCGGTTGACCTGCTTTTTGCCCCAGCCGTTGAACTGGATATGGCTGATCGCCAAGCCGCCTGCGCCATCGATCACAAAGATAGGCCCTGAATCGCGGCACCACAGATCCTCGGTCGGGATATCCCACAGCTCAACATCCGCAGACAGCTTGGCGCGCGCGCCGCTGTGATCCGCTGCCGCCGCGAGCACTGTGACAGGTTCAAACGCCGCAATCGCATTGGCGATATCTGCAATCGACTGCTGCGCCATGTCGCGGAACACAGGATCTGGATGCACCTTCCTGCTGACCGGCCATTGCATGAAGGTGCGCTGATGCGGCGCTTCCTCCGGTGGGACAAAAAATCCGGACCCGGCAACGGCGGTTTGTCCTGTGATCAGATTTGCCATGCCGAAGGCCCCGCCAGCCAGTAAGAAATTTCGCCGCTTCATCGCCGTTCCCTTCGCCGACCAAACATCCGTAAGGATCAAGCTTAACAACGCTGTGCAAACAAGAGAAGCAACATCGCGCGGCCCTTTACCGCCTCCGATAGTTGCCGGAGGCGTGCGGTTTTGAGGGGCGCGCTTATCAGATCCGCGCCACACCTGCCCACACTGCCAATCGGATCGGTTGTCTGCCTTTCCCATGGGGCACCCCGCAGTGGCGGCGAAAAGGCGCCTTTTGATCGGAATCCGCCCTTTCGCCACCTCCCGGCGCTGCTTATAAGACATAAAGCCCGCGCTCAGCAGAGTCGCGGGACAGGTGGCAGTTTTACAGGGTCCTAATACATGTCGATCTTTGGAAGTCTTGGCGGGTTGTTCACGTCTGATATGGCAATTGACCTCGGCACGGCGAACACGCTCGTCTATGTCAAGGGTCGCGGTGTCATCCTGTCGGAACCCTCCGTTGTCGCCTATCATGTGAAGGACGGCGTGAAAAAAGTGCTCGCAGTTGGCGAGGATGCCAAGCTGATGCTGGGCCGCACCCCCGGCTCCATCGAGGCGATCCGCCCGATGCGCGAAGGGGTGATTGCCGATTTTGACACCGCCGAAGAGATGATCAAGCATTTCATCCGCAAGGTGCACAAACGCTCCACCTTCTCCAAGCCCAAGATCATCGTCTGCGTCCCGCATGGCGCAACCCCGGTTGAAAAACGCGCGATCCGCCAGTCGGTGCTCTCCGCAGGCGCCCGCCGCGCCGGGCTGATCGCCGAGCCGATCGCCGCCGCCATTGGTGCCGGGATGCCGATCACCGATCCCACCGGCAACATGGTCGTGGACATCGGCGGCGGCACCACCGAGGTTGCGGTTCTGTCGCTGGGCGACATCGTCTATGCGCGCTCGGTCCGCGTTGGTGGCGACCGGATGGATGAGGCGATCATCAACTACCTGCGCCGTCAGCAGAACCTTCTGGTGGGCGAGGCCACGGCCGAACGCATCAAGACCTCCATCGGCACCGCCCGGATGCCCGACGACGGCCGCGGCCAGTCGATGCAGATCCGCGGCCGCGACCTGCTGAACGGCGTGCCGAAGGAAATCGAGATTTCGCAGGCCCAGGTCGCCGAAGCGCTGGCGGAACCCGTGCAGCAGATCTGCGAAGCGGTGATGACCGCGCTGGAAACCACACCGCCGGATCTGGCGGCGGATATCGTGGATCGCGGCGTGATGCTGACCGGCGGCGGCGCGCTGCTGGGCGATCTGGATCTGGCCCTGCGCGAACAGACCGGTCTGGCGGTCTCCATCGCCGATGAAAGCCTGAACTGCGTGGCGCTTGGCACCGGCAAGGCGCTGGAATACGAAAAACAGCTGGCACATGCCATTGATTACGACAGCTGAGCGGTCCGGCCATCGCTAGGATGGCCGACGCCCGGCGCCGGGAAGGAATACCTTGGCCAAAGACCGGTCCCAGCGTGATGACTATACCGCCCCGCTGCGCCGCCTGCTGACCGGGGTTATCTGCCTGTGCTTGCTGGCGATTTTCCTGATCTGGCGGATCGACAGCCCAAGGGTCGAGAGGTTTCGCGCCCAAATCGTCGATGCCGTTGTTCCCAGCATGGACTGGGCCATGGTCCCGGTTGAGGGCGCCATCAACCTGCTGCGCGATTTTCAGAGCTATCAGCGGCTTGCCGAACAGAACCGCGAACTGCGCAGCGAATTGCGCCAGATGAGCGCCTGGAAAGAGGCGGCGCTACAGCTGGAACAGGAAAACGCCCGCCTGCTGGATCTCAACAATGTGCGGCTCGACCCCCGCCTGACCTTTGTCACCGGTGTGGTCATGGCCGACAGCGGCTCGCCCTTTCGCCAGTCGGTGATCCTGAACGTCGGCGCGCGTGACGGGGTGCGCGACGGCTGGGCAGCGATGGATGGCATCGGCCTTGTCGGGCGGATCTCCGGCACCGGGCAGGATACCGCGCGGGTGATCCTCCTCACCGATGCTGCCAGCTCCGTCCCCGCGCTGATCCAGCCCTCCGGGCAAAGCACGCTGGTGGCTGGCGACAACAGCCCGGCGCCGGTGATCGACTTTCTCGAAAACCCCGATCTGGTCCGCCCCGGCGACCGGGTGGTCACCTCGGGCGATGGCAAGGTGTTCCCGGCAGGTCTGCTGATCGGGCAGGTCACGCAGGACCGTTTTGGCCGCCTGAGGGTGCGCCTTTCGGCCGATTACGAGCGGCTGGAATTCCTGCGGGTGCTGCGCCATCACGGATCTGAGGTGATCAAGGATCCCGGCGGGCTGGTGGTTCCAGCACCGGGCATCAATATTCCGCAACCCCGGCCCGAGGGGCTGGGCGATGGGGCGGCGGCGGAGGCCGGAGATGGCCAATAACGCCCCGGCGCGGATCTGGCTCATGCGCGCGGCCTTTCCGGCGCTGGCCCTCGTGATCATGTTCTTTCACCTGCTGCCGCTGGATACGCTGCCCTCTCGCTGGGCGCCGCCGGATCTGATGCTGGCGCTGGTCCTGGCCTGGTCGCTCCGGCGTCCCGACTATGTGCCGACGCTGCTGATTGCCCTCACCTTCCTGCTGGCCGATCTGCTGTTCCAGCGGCCACCGGGGCTGATGGCGCTATTGGTGGTTCTGGCCTCCAGCTTTCTGAAATCACAGGTTCAGCCGCACCGTGAAACCGCCTTTCTCGGCGAATGGTTCACGGTGGCGGTGACCGTCACCGCCGTGACCCTGCTCAACCGGCTGATCCTGGCGATTCTGGGGGTGGTGCAGCCGTCGCTGGGGTTGATTCTGATCCAGATGGTGGCAACATTGCTGATCTATCCGCTGGTCGCGCTGGCCAGCCAAAGCCTGCTGGGGGTGCGCAAACTCTCCCCCGCCGAGGCAGAAGCCCTGGGAAGCCGCTGATGAAACGCAACGTCAAGGATGTCGAGGCCTCACATCGCAAACTCAGCCGTCGCGCCCTGCTCTTGGGCGGGTTGCAGCTGGCCTTTGCCGGTGGTCTGGCGATGCGGATGCGTCACCTTCAGGTCGATCAGGCTGACCAGTTCCGCCTCTTGGCCGAGGAAAACCGCATCAACCTGCGCCTGATCCCCCCGGCACGGGGGCAGATCTACGACCGCAACGGCACAATTCTGGCGCAGAACGCGCAATCCTACCGGATCACCGTGGTGCCCGAGGATGCCGGCGATGTGGGCGACGTCATCGACAAACTGTCGCGACTGCTGACGCTGGACCCCGAAGACATCGAACGCGCCATGGCTGAAATGCGCCGCTCGCCACCGTTCCTGCCTATCACCCTGGCCGATCAGATCAGCTGGGACGACATCTCCAAGGTTGCGGTCAACGCCCCCGCCCTGCCCGGCATCACGCCCGAGGTCGGCCTCACGCGGGTCTATCCGCAGCATGAGGATTTTGCCCATGTGATCGGCTACGTCGGGCCGGTCTCGGATTATGACCTCAGCAAGATGGAAGACCCAGAACCGGTGCTGATGATCCCGCGCTTTCAGATCGGCAAGGTCGGGTTCGAGGCCAAGCGCGAGGATGTGCTGCGCGGCAAGGCCGGCGCCAAACGTGTCGAGGTCAACGCCACCGGTCGTGTCATGCGCGAGCTGGATCGCCGCGAAGGCGAGGCCGGCGCCGACATGCAGCTGACCGTCGATGCCGATCTGCAAAACTACACCCAGGCGCGGCTTGGCCTCGAGAGCGCCAGCGCCGTGGTCATCGACTGCGAAAACGGTGATGTGCGCGCCATTGCCTCTTCGCCCAGCTTTGATCCCAACCTCTTTGTGCGGGGTATCTCGGTGGCCGACTACCGGATGCTGACCGAAGACCCCTATCGCCCGCTGGCCAATAAATCCGTTCAGGGCACCTATCCGCCCGGATCGACCTTCAAGATGATCACCGCCCTTGCCGCGCTGGAAGAAGGCCTGATCGGCACCGAAGATACCGTCTGGTGCCCCGGCCATCTGGAGGTCTCGGGCCGCCGCTTCCACTGCTGGAAACGCGCAGGCCATGGCCATGTCGATCTCAATACATCGCTCAAAAGCTCCTGCGACGTCTATTACTACGATCTCGCTATCAAGGTCGGCATCGACAAGATTTCCGCCATGGCAAAACGCTTTGGCCTTGGCGTGCGCCATGATCTGCCAATGTCCGCCGTGGCCAAGGGGATCGCCCCCAACAAGGAATGGAAATCAAAGACCTACGGTCAGGACTGGCTGGTTGGTGACACCGTGAACTCCTCTATCGGGCAGGGCTATCTTCTGGCTTCGCCCATGCAGCTGGCGGTGATGACCGCACGTCTGGCCACCGGGCGTTCGGTGACGCCGCGCCTGCTGAAATCCATCGACGGGGTGGAACAGCCCAGCGGCGCCGGAGAGCCGATTGGCGTCAACGAGAACAATCTGCGCACGATCCGCCGGGGCATGTATTCGGTCAGCAACGAACGGCGCGGCACCGGCTACGGCTCCCGGATCATCGCCGAGGGCATGCGCATGGCGGGCAAGAGTGGCACCAGTCAGGTCCGCAATATCACCGCCGCAGAGCGCGCCGCCGGGGTGATCCGCAACGAGGACCTGCCCTGGGAACGGCGCGACCATGCGCTGTTTGTCAGCTACGCGCCCCATGACAACCCGAAATTCGCGGTCGCGGTGGTGGTGGAACATGGCGGTGGCGGCTCCAAGGCGGCGGCGCCGATCGCCCGCGACGTGCTGCTACAGGCGCTCTACAATGGCACGCCACCGCTTGAGGCCTACCCCAAGAAGGACCGCAGCCGTATCGAAGCCCAGCAGGACCGTCTGGAACGTGAACGCATCCAGCGCACCAGCCGCAACAGCGACAGTGGTCAGGCCTGAGATGGGCCTGCGTGAACAGGGGCAGACAGCGACAAGAGGACAGCCATGAGCTATCTTGCCAATAACGCGCAATCGGTGCCGACCGGCCTGCGCAAGATCCTCTATCTCAACTGGCCCTTGACCCTGCTTCTGGCCAGCGTCGCCAGCGTCGGTTTTCTGATGCTCTATTCGGTGGCGGGCGGCAGTTTCTCCCCCTGGGTGGAACCGCAGGTCAAACGCTTCCTGCTTGGGCTTTCGGTGATGCTGGTGGTGGCCATGATCCCGATCTGGTTCTGGCGCAATATCTCGGTACTGGCCTATCTGGTCTCGGTGCTCTTGCTGGTGGCGGTGGAATTCTTCGGCACCGTTGGCATGGGGGCGCAGCGCTGGATCGACATTGGCTTTATGCGGCTACAGCCATCGGAGCTGATGAAGATCACGCTGGTGATGCTGCTGGCCGCCTATTACGACTGGCTGCCGCCGGAGCGCTGTTCACGGCCCCAATGGGTGATCCTGCCGGTGATCCTGATCCTGCTGCCCACCTTTCTGGTGCTGCGCCAGCCCGATCTTGGCACCTCCATCCTGCTGATGGCCGCCGGAGGGGGCGTGATGTTCCTTGCCGGTGTGCACTGGGCCTATTTTGCCGCCGTCATCGGCGCCGCAGTGGGTCTTGTCGCGGCCGTGTTCAAAAGCCGGGGCACCGACTGGCAGCTGCTGAAAGACTATCAGTTCCGCCGCATCGACACCTTTCTCGATCCCTCGCAGGATCCGCTCGGCGCCGGCTACCACATCACCCAGTCGAAGATTGCGCTGGGGTCCGGCGGCTGGTCCGGCCGCGGTTTCATGCAGGGTACCCAGTCACGGCTGAACTTTCTGCCCGAGAAACACACCGATTTCATCTTCACCACCCTGGCCGAAGAATTCGGGTTTATCGGCGGGTTCACCCTGCTGTTCATCTACATGCTGGTGATCCTGTTCTGCATTGCCACGGCGCTTGCCACCAGGGACCGGTTTTCCTCTTTGGTCACGCTGGGCGTCGCCATCACATTTTTCCTGTTCTTTGCGGTGAATATGTCGATGGTGATGGGGCTGGCACCCGTGGTCGGCGTGCCGCTGCCGATGGTCTCCTACGGGGGGTCGGCGATGCTGGTGCTGCTGGCCGCCTTTGGTCTGGTGCAAAGCGCAAATATCCACCGCCCGCGATAGGCGTCGGCTAGAGCGCTGCCAGCAAGACCCGCGTCAGCGCGCTGTCCGCATCGCGCTGATGGAAAAGCACGCCCAGCCGCCGTTCCGCGTCATCAAAGGGCGTGAACCGCAGCCCGCCATATCGTCCCACCCCCTCCCAAAGCGGCACAACCGCCTGCGCGGTGCCCTCTGCCACCATCTGGGCAATCAGTTCCAGCGCATCCAGTTCCGCCAGGATCTCCGGCGCCTCGACCCTCTGCGTCAGCGCCTGCCAGCAGCGCGCGCCACCCCAGGCGTCCCGGCTGTAGATCAGATAGGGCAGCGGCTCTTCAGCGGCCTTCTCAGCCTGCAACAGCCCGATGGGTTGCCGGGCAATCTCGGTGAACACATAGGATTTCGGCAGCAGAAAGGGCGGTTCGATCAACAGGGCCGCATCGACCTGCCCCTGTTCCATCGCCGCATAAAGCCCCTCAGAGGTGCCGGGCACCAGCTGCAACGCAACCTCCGGCGCGGCGGCTCTCAGATGCCGCAGGATCGCGCCCGCGTAATCTCCCATCGCCGTCGATACCGCGCCCAGCCGCAACCGCCCGGTCAGCGCGGCGCCGCGCAGCTCTCCCCGCAACTCGGCCTCTGCCCGCAGCATGTCACGCATCCGTGGCAGCAGCCGACGACACTCCGCCGTTGGCTGCATGACCCGGCCCGCCCGGCACAGCAGCGCCACGCCCACATCAGCCTCCAATGCGGCAATCCGCTGCGAGATGGCCGAGGCGGTGATCCCCTCACGCCGCGCCGCCGCCGCAAGGGAGCCTTCTTCAATCGTGGCAATCAGGCTGGTGAGAAATCGTGTGTCCATAGATATCCTTATGTCTGAACATAGGAAAACAAGCTACCCTTTGCACGCCTCACCGCCTATCCCCTTAGGCACAGAGTTAAGGGAGCACAGAGATGAGCATTTTTCACCTCGCCTATCACGTGGATGATCTTGACAGGGCGCGCGGCTTTTACGGGGATCTGCTGGGCTGTCAGGAAGGGCGCAGCACCGAGACTTGGGTCGATTTCAACTTCTTCGGCCATCAGATTTCGCTGCACCTCGGGCCAGTTTTTGCCACCGCCAAGACCGGCAGGGTCGGCGATCACATGGTGCCGATGCCCCACCTCGGGGTGATCCTGCCGCAGGGTGACTGGCGCGCGCTGGCTGACCGGCTGGAGGCGGCGGGTGTTGACTTCACCATCGCTCCCACCACCCGGTTTGCGGGCGAGCCGGGAGAGCAAAGCACGATGTTCTTTCACGATCCTGCGGGCAATCCGATCGAAATCAAGGGATTTGCCGATATGGACGGGGTGTTTGCCACATGATCAACGTCCAGTTCGCCGCCCTGCCCGAACGCTGGGCCAGCTATCAGGCACCTTTGCGCGCCGCCTTTGCCGAGGCCGGGCTGGAGGTTGATCTGCGCCTCGATCACGCGCCGGGAGAGGTCGATTACGTGGTCTATGCCCCCAATTCCGACCTTCAGGACTTTACCCCCTATACCCGCTGCAAGGCGGTGCTGAGCCTCTGGGCCGGGGTGGAAAAGATCGTCGGCAACCAGACCCTCAAGATGCCGCTCTGCCGGATGGTGGATCCGGGGCTGACCGCAGGCATGGTGGAATGGGTCACCGGCCATGTGCTGCGCTATCACCTCGGCATCGACCGCACGATCCGCACGCAGGACAGATGGGACCCCGTGGTGCCGCCGCTGGCCGAGGAACGGCCGGTCACCGTGCTGGGCCTTGGCGCATTGGGGCAGGCCTGCGCGCAGATGCTGGCAAAGCTGGGCTTCCCGGTCACCGGCTGGTCGCGATCCGAAAAATCCATCGACGGCATCACCTGCCGCCACGGTGAGGCCGGGCTGCGCGCGGCGCTCAGCGCCGCCGAAATCGTGATCCTGCTGCTGCCCGATACACCGGCCACCGAGAATACGCTGAACCGTGACACGCTCGCCCTGCTGCCCCGTGGCGCGCGGATCATCAACCCCGGACGCGGCCCGCTGATTGAGGATGATGCCCTTCTGGCCGCGCTCGACAGTGGCCAGATCGGCCATGCCACGCTGGATGTCTTCCGGGTGGAGCCGCTGCCGCTGGATCATCCCTATTGGGCCCATCCCAATGTGACCGTGACGCCCCATATCGCGGCCGAAACTCGCGCCATCACTGCTGCACGGGTGATTGCCGAAAACATCCGCCTGGGCGAGGCCGGACAGCCCTTGCGCCATCAGGTGGACCGCAATCTGGGCTATTGATCACCCAGGTGGGCGGCAGATCTTAACATCCAGCAAACCTGCCGCCCGCCCCGCTCAGAATCGTTTCAGACCCTTGCGCTAGTCTCTCGGGCAATCGCGATTGCAGGATCCGGGTCTGGCACCCCGGCTCCGACCAGGAACCGGGCCTCAGTGTGTGAGGCTGTGCAGAGAATTTGAGCACGCGGGCCATCAACCCGCCCCTCTCCGCCCCCGTGGCGGCGCCGTCCACTTTATGCCGCAACCGCCCGGTTGCAGAACAAGTCCCCAGTTCCAAGACTGGCAGATCAGCACGGCAGCATCTCCCGGACGACCACAGGTCGCGCCGGTGATGACCCGTGTCTGGACAACAGCCACCCCGACGCACCATGCCGGGCCGCGTTTGCACAGCACCGATCATCATCGAAATTTCCAAATAGTGCAGCCCCAATCCGCCCCCGGCCATGTCCCCGCAAAACCACGATCAGCGCGACGTCGGGTCCGCTCAGCCCCGTCCAGACCGGCTGAGCGCCATAATGGCTGGCCAAATGCGAGAAACTTGCGCTACGGTTCTTCAAAAAACATAAAAACAGGGACGGAACTAGATGAACAATCGCTTAAGGAAGATCACCATCGTCGGCGGCGGCACGGCGGGGTGGATGACGGCGCTGATCCTGGAGACGGAATTCTCCCGCACCTCAGCACCAAAGGACTGCCCGCGGATCTGCCTGATCGAAAGCCCAAATATCGCCACGGTCGGCGTCGGAGAGGCAACGGTGCCACGGATGCCAAAGACGCTTCGTCAGGCGGGCATATCCGAACGCAATTTCTTCCGCGAAACCAACGCCTCCTTCAAGCTCGGTGTGAAATTCTGCAACTGGAACAAGGACCCGAAGGGCAATCGCATCGACTATGTGAACCCCTTTGCCCACGGTCAGCTGCTGGAGGGGCTGGAGGCCGCTGAATATTTCCTGCGCTTTGGCAACGGCGACCGGGATTTCACCCAGTCCATCGCGCCACATGATGATCTGGGCCGCCTGTGCAAGGGTGCGCGCCCCTTGGGTCAACCGGAGTTCGAACAGCGGTTCGGCTATGCCTATCATCTGGACGCGGTGAAATTTGCAGGCATGCTCACCAGGGTCTGCACCAAACGCGGTGTTGAGCATATTCAGGACGAGGTGACATCGGTCGAACTGGATGAACAGGGCAATGTCAGCCACCTGATGCTGGAACAGCGCGGCCGCCACGATATCGAAATGGTCATCGACTGCACCGGTTTCCGCGGGCTGATCATCAATCAGGCGCTGGGTGAGCCGTTCATGGATTATTCCGACTACCTGCCCAATGACCGCGCTATGGCCTTGCAGATTGAACATCCCGACCCGGAAAAAATCGAAAGCCTGACCCGCTCCACCGCCCTTGGGGCCGGCTGGACGTGGCGCGTGCCGCTCTACAACCGTGTGGGCACCGGCTATGTGTTCTCCTCGGCCCATCGCACCGATGATCAGGCGGCGGATGAATACCTTGAATGGCTGGGGGACAGTGGCAAAGGGGCGACGCCACGGGTGATCCCGATGCGGATCGGACGCGTGCGCAATGCCTGGGTCAAGAACTGTCTGGCCATCGGTCTGGCCGGCGGGTTTATCGAACCGCTGGAAAGCACCGCGATCCACATGATCGACCACGCCGTGCGCTGGTTTGCCGAACATCTGCCAACGCGCGAGATCGCCCCCTCCCTGCGCAGCCGATACAACCGGCAGATGGACAAGCTCTATGACGAGGTGCTGGAATTCATCTGCCTGCACTACCGGCTGGGCAACCGCACCGATGACCAATACTGGATCGACGCCCGCACGGAGATGAAGATCCCGGATCGCCTTGCCGAGAACCTTGAACTCTGGCAGCACCGCCTGCCGATGCCCCATGATATCGAATTTGCCACCCTGTTTGATTACCGGGTCTACCAGACCGTGCTTCTGGGCAAACAGGTCTATGATACCGGCTATGGCCCCGGCATCCGGGATCGCCTGCGCCCATTGAAGAAACCGATATGGTTCCAGTGGTGGAAGGGCGCGAAGGTGGATCTGGCGAACATCCTGAAGTCGATGCCGGATCACAAAACCCTGCTGCGCGACATCCGCGGCGAACTGGACCAGCCAAGCTTTGGCATGGCGGCGGCGATGAAACCGACAGTGCCGATGCCCGGCGCCGCCCCGGTGCCCTGGGCGATCCAGAACATGCCGAGCTTCAGCGAGATTGAGAGCGGTCAGAAAGACCTGCAACTGTTCTAGGCAGGCCTGCGCCCCCCCCTCACCGCAGATCACGGGGGCACAACCACAAACGAGAGAGGGCAGACGCATCGCGCCTGCCCTCTCACATTACAGACAAAACCATTGTGCGGATTATTTTGCCGCCAGCCCCCGCCCCTTCAGCAACGCATCCACACCGGGCAGTCGGCCCCGGAACGCCGTGTACAGCTCCGCCGGATCGCGCGAGCCACCGGTCGACAGGATATGCGCCTCCAGCGCCTTGGCGCGTTCGGGGTCAAAAGCACCGCCCGCCTCCTCAAATGCGGCAAAGGCATCGGCGTCCATCACCTCCGACCACATGTAGCTGTAATAGCCCGAGGAATAGCCGTCGCCCGAGAACACATGGGCGAAATGCGGGGTGGCGTGGCGCATGATGATCGCCGACGGCATCCCGATCTCGGCCAGAACCTCGGCCTGTCTGGCCATCGGATCCTTCGGCGCAGGCCCGTCGTGAAATGCCAGATCCACCAGTGCAGAGGCCAAATATTCCACCGTCTGGAACCCCATATCAAAGGTCGAGGCCGCCAGCACCCGGTCGCGCATCTCCACCGGCATCGGTTTGCCGGTTTCCGCATGGGTGGCGAATTTGCCCAGAACCTCCGGCACATCCAGCCAGTGCTCATAGAGCTGCGAGGGCAGTTCGACAAAATCGCGGGCCACCGAGGTGCCGGAGATGCTCTCGTAACTCACATCCGACAACATCTGGTGCAGCGCATGGCCGAACTCGTGGAACAACGTGCGCGCATCATCATAAGACAAAAGCGCCGGATCCCCCTTGGCAAAGTTGCAGACGTTGATCACAACCGGTGTCTGCACCTTGGGGAAATTCGCCTGGCTGCGCATTGCCGAACACCACGCACCGGAGCGTTTGGAGGAGCGGGCGAAATAGTCACCAATGAACACGGCCACATGCGCGCCATTGCGGGTCACCTCCCAGGCGCGGCAATCCTCGTGATAGAGCGGCACATCAAGCGGCGTGAACTCCAGCCCGAACAGCCGGGTCGCGCAGTCAAACGACGCCTCGATCATCCGGTCCAGCTGGAAATATGGCTTCAGCTCCGCCTCATCCAGATCATGCTCTGCCTTGCGCCGTTTCTCCGCGTAATAGCGCCAGTCCCAGGGCTCCAGCTCGCCGTTGATGCCATCATCCTGCATCATCTTCGTCAGCACCCAGGCATCCGCTTCCGCCTGCGCCTTGGCCGGTTCCCAGACCTGCATCAGCAGATCGCGCACCGCGGCCGGGGTCTTGGCCATCTCGGTTTCCAGCTTGTAGGCCGCGAAATTCTCATAGCCAAGCAGCTTGGCCCGCTCTTCGCGCAGGGCCAGAATTTCGGCGGCAATCTTACGGTTGTCGCTGTCGCCGCCATTGGCACCACGCGCGGCCCAGGCCTCGAACGCCGTCTTGCGCAGGTCGCGGCGGGGCGAGAATTGCAAAAACGGAGTGATGAGCGAGCGCGACAGCGTGACCGCCGGCCCCTCCAGCCCCTTGTCCTTGCCCGCCGCGCGAGCCGCATCGACGACAAACTGCGGCAGGCCGGTCAGATCCTCTTCGCCGAGCTCCATATACCAGCTGCGTTCATCCGCCAGCAGGTTCTGGGTAAACTCGGTCCCAAGGGTCGCGAGCCGGGATTTGATCTCCTGCATGCGGGTGTCATCCGCGCCTTCCAGCGCCGCACCCCCGCGTACAAATCCGCGATGGGTCAGCATCAGGACGCGCTGCTGTTCCTCGGTCAGATCCAGCGTATCGCGCTGATCCCACACCGATTTGACGCGCGCATAAAGCGCCTTGTTGGCGGTGATGGCGGAAAAATGCGCCGCCAGCTTCGGGGAAAACGCCCGCTGCAACGCTTCGCGCTCGGGGTTACTGTCCGCACCAGCCACGCTGTAGAACACTGACAAAACCTGCTCCAGCTCGGGGCAGGGGGTTTCCAGCGCCTCGATCACATTGGCAAAGGTCGGCGCCTCGTCCGAGGCGGCAATGGCGTCAATCTGCGCCTTATGCGCAGCCAGCGCCTCATCCAGCGCAGGGGCAAAATCACTGTCCTTGATCTGGTCGAAGGGGGCAATTTCAAACGGCGTGTCCCAGTTGGACAGCAGCGGATTGGTCATGGCAAATCTCCTTTGTGAGGAAGCTATGCCCGCCCCTGCCCGCCGTCCAGAGGCACAGTCGAGAGAATTTCACCGATTGCCGCCGGAGCCTGCCCGCTACCGGCGCTCCTCGCGGCGACGCAGGTGTTTCTCAAACCGCCTGAGCAGCAGCGACAGGCCAATTGTTAGCGTGAGGTAAATCAGCGCCACCACATTATAGGTCTCAAAATAACGGAAATTGCCCACCGCCGTGATCTTGCCCAGCTGGGTGACATCGGCGACCCCCAGCACAGAAACCAGCGAACTGTCCTTTACCAGTGCCACAAAATCATTGCCAAGCGGCGGCAGGATGGTGCGGATCGCCTGCGGAAACACGACAAAGCGAAAGCGGTGCCAGCGGCTGAGACCCAGCGCCTTGGCCGCCTCGATCTGGCCCGCATCCACCGATTGCAGACCGGCGCGGAACACCTCCGAGATAAAGGCGGAATAGGCGATCATCAGCGCGATAATGGCCCGCCACAGCAGTGGGAAATTGCGAGTACGGATCGGATCCAACCCGATCTGCGCGCCGATCCAGTTGCGTAGTTCCACCAGCGCTGGCGCCAGCACAAAGGCGACGTAAAGCAGCAGCACGATGATCGGGATGCCCCGCACCACCTCGATATAGAACCGCGCACCCTGCCGGATCACCAGCCAGCGCGATCCCGCAGCCAGCGCCAGCCCAAGCCCCAGAAGAGAGGCCAGGAAAAAGCTCACCAGCGTGACAAAGATCGTCAGCTGGACGCCACGCATCAGGGTGCTGAGGATATTGAGATAGAGATCATCCGAAACAACCCGCCAGATCAGCGTCGCCCCGATCAGGATCACCGCCGCCAGCCACCATGGGAAATCTTCTTTTTTGCTGTCCGCCCGACGGTTTTGCCTGCCCGGTCTTGGCTCTTGCTCGTTCATCTCTGCCCCATGATGTGGAAATCCCCGGCGCTAGGGCCGGGGATTGGTCATAGTCTGCCGCCGGATCAGCCGCCCAGCTTATACTCCAGGAACCACTTGGTGTTCAGCGCATCCAGCGTGCCATCCGCCTCCATCGAGGCGATGGCGGCGTTGATCGGCGCCACCAGATCGCTGCCCTTGGGGAAGATGAAGCCGAAATCCTCGGTCCCGAGCGGCTCGCCCACGATCTTCAGCGCCCCGTCCGAGGCCTGCACATAGCCATTGGCGGCGGTGCTGTCCGACAGCGCCAGATCCACATCGCCCGTGCGCAGCGCCTGAATCGCCGCGCCAAAGGTTTCAAACAGCTTGATCCGCGGGTTGGCCTCATCGCCGTCAAGGATATCATAGACGGTCACATAAAACGGCGTGGTGCCGGGCTGGGCCCCGGCCAGAAGATCCGCATTGGCAGCAAAACTGGCGGCATCGTCAAAGCGGCTCTCATCCCCGGCCACGATCATGCGCATCTGCGAGGTCAGGTATTTGTCTGAAAAATCCACTTTTTCCTTGCGGTCGTCGCGGATGGTGATGCCGGTCATGCCCATGTCATACTGGCCATCGCTCACCGCCGGGATCATTGCGTCCCAGCTGGTGGTTTCATAGACGACTGTGATGTTGATCCGCTCGGCGATCTCCGCCATGGCGTCATATTCCCAGCCGATGGCTGTGCCGCTGGCAGGGTCGACAAATTGCAGCGGCGGATAGGCGTTCTCCACCGAGACCACCACTTCGCGCCCCTCAAGGTCCGGCAGATCCGCCGCCGTGGCAGCGGTAGACAGCAGGGCCAGGCCTGCGGCAGCGGCGATGGTTTTCACCGCGCCCTGGGTCATGTTGAATGTCATTTTGTCCTCCCCTTTGGTTTTGATTGATCAATCGCTGCGTCTGGTTCCGTCAGACCCCCTCCGCGCGCCTGCTGATGAGCGCCGCGTCAGGCTCCACGCCGGCATCGGCGCCACCGGCACAGATCGGGCAATCGGGCTGGCCGCGCAGGGTGATCTTGCGGCTTTCGGCATAAAGGCCGTCATAGATCAGCATCTCACCGCGCAGCACCGCACCGGCACCGGTCAGCGCCTTCACCGCCTCCAGCGCCATCATCGCGCCGATGACACCGGGCAGCGGCCCGACCACCCCGGCCTCGGAACAGCTGGGCGCCAGCCCGGCCGCCGGTGCTTCGGGAAAGATACACTGATAGCAGGGGCCGCTGACCGAGGGCTGGAACAGCGAGATCTGCCCCTCCCACTGCGACAGCGCGCCTGAAATCAACGGCTTGCCCAGCGCCACCGCCGTGCGATTGGCCAGATAGCGGGTTTCGAAGTTGTCGGTGCCGTCGAGAATCAGATCGTAATCGGCAAAAAGATCCGCCGCGATCTCGGCATCCAGGCGGCGATGATAGGGGCGCACCTCCACATAGGGGTTCTGCGCCACCATCGCGGCCTGCGCCGAAAACACCTTGGGCCGCCCGATATCATCATCGCGGTGAATGACCTGCCGTTGCAGATTGGCGTTCTCCACCAGATCATCGTCGATGACGCCGATGGTGCCGACGCCAGCGGCGGCCAGATATTGCAGCGCAGGCGCGCCCAGACCACCGGCTCCGATCACCAGCACGCGGGCGTTGCGCAGTTTTTTCTGCCCGGGGCCACCCAGCTCGCGCAGGACAATATGGCGGGCGTAGCGTTCCAGCTCTGTCTCGGAGAATTTCTGCGACCGGGGCGGGGTCGCCTCACTGTCGGCCGCCTCCGGCTGCGCCCGATTGCGCAGGACACGCAGCCCCTGACGGTAGCCCAGCACCAGCGCCACGGCCCCCGCCAGCATCAGCCAGGGGGCGGCGGTTTCCCCGGTGGCCAGCCGCAGCGGCGCGGTCGCAGGCAGGGTCAGATGCAGCGTCAGGATCGCACCATAGAGCAATGCCAGCAGGCTGAACCGCAAACGGCGTCCCAGCCCCAGGAATTGGCCGCCCCACCAGATCAATGCTGCAAGGACAAGGATCGACAGCATCAGCCCTGCCCCGTCGAGCCGAAACCGCCAGACCCGCGCGGCGTCTCATCCAGCGTTTCGACCAGCTGGAACTCCGCCCGCAGCACCGGTGCCACCACCATCTGCGCAATGCGGTCCCCATGGGCGATGTCAAACGCGGCCTCGCCGGCATTCATCACAATCACCCCAAGCGGACCACGATAGTCGCTGTCGATGGTTCCGGGGGTATTGGGCAGGGTGATGCCATGTTTCAGCGCCAGACCCGAGCGCGGGCGGATCTGCACCTCATAGCCCTCGGGGATCGCCAGCCGCAGGCCCGTGGGCACCAGCGCGCGGGCACCGGGGGCAAGCGTCAGGCTGGCGCGATCCGGCAGATTGGCGCGCAGATCGGCGCCTGCCGCGCCGCTGGTCTGATAGGCGGGCAGCGGCACCTCCCGGTCTGCGCCTTCGTCATATGTGATACGGATATCGACCATTCTGTGCCTGATCCCTCTTGGTTTCGTCCTGTGCGGCTCTGTTCAGCCCGTCTCCGCCAGCGCCTGTGCAATGCGGTCGGCCAGCTTGCGGGCAACCGCGTCCTTGTCCATGCGCGGCCAGCTTTCGGCGCCTGCATCGGAGATCAGGATCACCGCGTTCTCACGGCCGCCCATGATACCGGTTGCCGGGGAGACGTCATTGGCGACAATCCAGTCGCAGCCCTTGCGCAGGCGTTTGGCGGTGGCATTGTCAACCACATCATTGGTCTCCGCCGCAAAGCCGACGACAAGTCCCGGTCGCCCCTGCTCCAGCCGCGACACGGTCTTGAGAATGTCGGGGTTCTCGGCAAATTCCATCACCGGCAGCCCATCCTTGGATTTCTTCAGCTTGCGATCCGATGCGCTGGTCACACGCCAGTCGGCGACCGCCGCGGCAAAGACACCGGCATCTGCGGGCAGCGCCGCTGACACCGCCTCGGCCATCTCCCGCGCGGTCTCAACGGCCACCACTTCGACGCCATCGGGCGGCGCAACGCTGGCCGGGCCCGTGATGAAGACCACTTCAGCACCCAGATCGCGCAGAGCACGGGCCAGCGCTGTCCCCTGCGCGCCCGACGATCGGTTGGCGATGTAGCGCACCGGGTCGATCGGCTCATGCGTCGGGCCGGAGGTCACGACGATGCGCCGCCCCTTGAGCGGTCCATCGGACAGTTTCGCGGCAATGGCGGCAACAATGGCGTCCGGTTCCGCCAGACGGCCGGGACCAAATTCGCCGCAGGCCATGCCGCCCTCATCCGGGCCGACGCAGGACACTCCATCCGCCATCAGGCTTGCCAGATTGCGCTGGGTCGCGGGGTGCTGCCACATGCGCACATTCATCGCAGGAGCCAGCAGCACCGGAGTATCTGTGGCCAGCAGCAGGGTTGAGGCCAGGTCATTGGCGTGACCATGGGCCATCTTCGCCATCAGATCCGCCGTGGCCGGGGCCACCACCAGTAGATCCGCACTGCGCGACAGCTGGATATGACCCATCTCCGCCTCGGCGGTGAGGTCAAAGAGATCGCGGTGCACCGCCTGCCCGGCCAGCGCCGAAACGGACAGCGGAGTTACAAATTCCTCGCCCGCCCTGGTCAGGACCGGCACCACCTCGGCGCCCTGATCCTGCAGGCGGCGGATCAGCTCCAGCGATTTATAGGCGGCAATCCCGCCACCGATGATCAGGAGAATACGTTTGTTCGCCAGCATTTGCCTATCCTTGCCGCAGATCCCGGCAAACTCTACTGCGCCCTGTCGCCAGTGTGAAACGGTTTTCCGCAGGGCGTCTGCCGCAGCGCGCGCGTGCCCCTCACTGGAACGCCAGACAGGGATCGGCGCGCGGGACTGGATCTGCCTCCATCACCACATCAAACGTCCCCTCGATCTGCCCGCCTTCGGACTGGCCCAGAGCGGTGATCTTCAGCGCCGGGCGCGCCTGCCGCAAGGCCAGCGGCGCGCCACGATCCAGCCGAGCATGGCCATTGCCGGTCACCACCACGACCGGCCCCGGATTCTGGCCGCCAGATTGCCTGACCGGGTCTGCGGCGGCGTGATCCAGCGCCGCAACAACAGCGCGTGCCAGCACCGCATCGCGCAGCCGCTGAAGCTCAACCAGAACCGGCAGCATCTCGCCCGGCATCGCATTGCAATGGCTAGCCAGCTGATCGGCTTCACGCGCCGCCTGCTCTGCCTCATCCAGCGGGGTGGAGAGCCCAAAGGCCACCGCATCAGGACCAAAGACCCCCGCCACGCCCTGTTCCATCGCGCGGCGGGTTTCCGTTCGCGGGACCAGCGCGCCGAACTGCGCCGCCCCGTGACTGGCGGCAAAGACCGGTTGATAAAGCGCGAACTCAGGCCAGCCGGACTGCGTCCAGTCGAGCGTCTCTGCCAGTGCCGGACCGTCCTGCAACAGATCCGGTGTCAGCGCTGCTGCCTGCGTCGCCGTGATCATCTCCCAGACCACGGCGGCGGGCTGGAGCGCGGTGATGATCTCTGCCTGCACCGCGTGATGGGCGGGGTTGTCGTGGATCTCGCCCAGAAACACCACGTCAGCCCCGGCCAGAACCGGCAGCACCTCCGCCACCGAGCTGGCCAGCACCGCAGGCGGGCGGGCCTGTCCACTGTGTTCGTCCGCGCGGGCCGTGCCGGTCATGACGGCAGCCGCGACAAGAACGCCGACGGCGATCGGTCGCCATGCCGCCGCGCAGATGCAAAAGGCGCGCCCGAAGTCGGACACGCCTTTGATCATGATAGGTATGTGAGATGTCATAGGAGGAAGTTCTGAACTTCCCGTGAGCAGGTTTCAAGCGATTTGCGCATCTTCTGAAAGGCGCCCGCCTCCAGCTGGCGGACACGCTCCTTGGACAGGCCCAGCTCCGTGCCGAGGCTCTCCAACGTGCGCGGCTTGTCCCGCAGCTTGCGTTCGGTGATGATGAAGCGTTCGCGGTCGTTCAGCGCCTGCATCGCCTCCACCAGCCAGATCCTGAGCTGCCTGGTGTCATGGCTCTCCTCGACCAGCTCGGCGGCCTGGGCGCTGTCGTCCTCCAGCGCTTCGATCCATTCGCGGCCCTCTTCCTCGGCCGATTGCACCGCATTCAGCGAGAAATCCGCCCCGGCCAGCCGCCCGTCCATCATCTGCACATCGCGCAGCGGCACACCGATTTCGGTGGCGATCTTCTGATGCAGCTGGTGCTGATCCAGCTGGATGCCCTCGGACTGGGCCTGACGCTCCAGCTGGGCCTGCACCCGACGCATATTGAAAAACAGCGACTTCTGCGCCGAGGTCGACCCGGTCCGCACCATCGACCAGTTGCGCATCACATAGTCCTGAATCGACGCCTTGATCCACCAGACCGCATAGGTCGAAAAGCGCACCCCACGGTCAGGGTCGAACTTATCGGCCGCCTTCATCAGGCCCAGCCCGGCCTCCTGAATGAGATCATTCATCGGCGCGCCGTAGCGGCGGAATTTGGAGGCCATGGAGATCGCCAGTCGCATATAGGCATTGATCAGCCGATGCAGCGCCTGCACGTCCCGCTCATCCCGCCAGGCGTAGGCCAGTCGCAATTCGGTCTCTGCGTCCAGCAATTCCGCCTTCATTGCCCGCTTGGGCAACGGGTTTTCGATCATGGTATCAAGAGCCATTTTTCTTCCCCGTAGATGAATTTTGGTCTGAATACGGGCGATGCGCCCTCTTGGATCACTTCAGTCTTGGTAAATTCCCGAAAATCAGGCTCGGGACTGTCGTCTCGGCCCCCAGCGTGGTTGGACAGGCGCGAAATGCGCCGCCACAGCGGGCCGGTCCGGGTGCAATCAACCTCTGAAATCAGCGTCATCTCTGCGGGCCTGACGCGCGCCCGTGGTCAACACATCTTGTGTTGCGCCGCACCCGTGGCTACCCAGTCACACAACACTCGATAGCTTCAGGGTAATAAAAGTGCCGACTAAAGTCACATTCATTCTGGGCGGTGCGGCATCGGGCAAATCGGCCTATGCCGAGGAAATCTGCCTAAACTCAGGGAAAGACAGGGTTTATCTGGCCACTTCACAAGTGTTTGACGAGGAGATGCGGGCCAAGGTGGACCGCCATCTGCATCAGCGCGGCGCCGGCTGGACCACCCATGAGGCGCCACGGGACCTCGCGCCGGTGCTCGACTCGCTGCGCGCCGACCAGATCTGCCTGCTGGACTGCGCCACCATGTGGCTCAGCAATCAGATGCTGGCGGAGGCGGATCTGATTGCTGAGCAGGCAGCGCTGACGGCCGCCTTGCAGCGCTGCGCCGCCGAGGTGGTGGTGGTGTCAAACGAGGTGGGCCATGGCATCGTCCCCGACAATGCGCTGGCCCGGCAGTTCCGCGAGGCGCAGGGCCGGCTGAATATCGCATTGGCCGGGGTGGCCGACCGGGCTGTGCTGGTCACCGCCGGGCTGCCGCAGGTGCTGAAAGGAACGCTATGAGCAACGATGCGATCACGAGACTGTTTCTGGTCCGTCACGGCCCGACCCATGCCAAATCCATGGTTGGCTGGTCCGATCTGCCCGCCGATCTGTCCGATACCGCCGCGCTGGACCGGCTGCACGGGTATCTGCCCCCCGAGGCGCTGGTGGTGTCCTCCGACCTCAGCCGGGCGCGCGATACGGCGACGGCCATCGGGCGCGACCGGCAGCGGCTGGCGGACCAGCCGGCGCTGCGCGAAATCCATTTCGGCGCCTGGGAGCTGCGCAGCTGGCGCGAGATTGATGCCGAAGACCCCGAGCGTATCCGCGCCTATTGGGAAACCCCCGGCGATGTGACCCCGCCCGGCGGCGAGAGCTGGAATCAGGTCTGCGCGCGGGTAAACGCAGCCATCGATGGTCTGATCGAGGCGCATCGCGGCCGGGATCTGGTGGTGGTTGGCCATTTCGGCCAGATCCTGACGCAGATCCAGCGCGCCGAGCAGCTGACCGCCGAGGAGGCCTTTTCGCATCGGATCGACAACCTGTCGGTCACCGAGATCACCCATCAGGGCAGCAGCCGGGATCGCGGCTGGGGGCGTGGTAGAATAAATCACATTCCGTGATGGGTTAGCGCACAAATATTCCGTTTGAGAATGACTTGAGGCGCGCTAACCTCGCGACATGACATATCAACTCTATATCGGTGATCGCAAGTATTCCAGCTGGTCGTTGCGCGGCTGGCTGATGCTGGAAAAATTCAACCTGCCTCATGAGGTCTCGCTGGTCGAGATGTTCTCGGGCACCATGGCGGAGAAGATGGCGGCACTGGCCCCGGCACGGCTGCTGCCGACGCTGCAATTGCCGGATGGCACGGTGATTGGTGAAACCGTCGCCATCGCCGAAACGCTGGCGGAACGGCACCCGGAGGCTGGCATGTGGCCGCAGGATCCGCGCCAGCGGGCAACGGCACGCTGGCTGGTGGCCGAGATGGCCTCGGGCTTTGGTGCGCTGCGCAGCGCCTGCCCGATGCAATTGGCACATATCTATCAGGGGTTTGAACCCTCTGACGCGGTGCTGGCAGATCTCAAGCGGATTGAAACACTGTTCGCCCATGCACGCGATGTGTCCGGCAGCAAGGATGGTTGGCTGTTTGGCAGCTATTCCATCGTGGATGCGTTCTATGCGCCGGTGGCGGCTCGCATCGTCGGCTTTGATCTGCCTGTTTCGGACGAGATGCGTGCCTATTGCCGCGTCACCCTGTCCGATCCAGTGCTGCGCCGCTGGCAGGACCGCATTGACGAGGTGAGCTATGCAACCGATCCCTACCCGATTGATCTGCCGCGCAAACCCTGGCAGCTGAGCTGACCTCACTGTCCCCGGCATCGCCCCGGCGCCCCCTGGCATCAGGGTGAATAAAACGTAAAACCGCAGCGGCATCGCCGGTGCGTTAACGACTCCGAAACCACGTTGGCCAAGCATCTCTCCCCACCCAAAGCGGAAAGGGGAGAGATGATTTCGCGCGCCTATACCGTTGCGTTTCAAGGCGTCGAGGCCCGCCCGGTAGAGGTGCAATGTGCGGTCGCACCCGGCTTGCCTGCCTTCTCCATCGTCGGCCTGCCGGACAAGGCAGTCAGCGAGGCCCGCGAGCGGGTCCGATCGGCGCTGGCGACGATGTCGATTGCCCTGCCCTCGCGCCGGATCACAGTAAACCTGTCGCCTGCCGATCTGCCCAAGGAGGGCAGCCATTTTGATCTGCCGATCGCGCTGGCGCTGCTGGCGGCGATTGGGATCATCCCGCCCGAGGCGGCCTCTGAGACCATTGCCCTGGGCGAGCTGTCGCTGGATGGCAATCTGGTGCCGGTGGTGGGTGCCCTGCCTGCCGCCATGGCCGCCGCCAGCGAAGGACGGCGGCTGCTCTGCCCGAAAGCCTCGGGTGCGGAGGCGGCCTGGGTCAGCGATGCGACGGTGATCGCGGCGGGCGGTCTGGCGGATGTGGTGGCGCATTTCACCGGGCAGATGGTGATCCCCCCCGCCGCCCCCGGCGAGGTGATTGATCCCCCTGCGGGGAAGGATCTGCGCGATGTGAAGGGGCAGGAACGGGCCAAGCGCGCGCTGGAGATTGCCGCGGCCGGTCGACATCATCTCTATATGGTCGGCGCGCCGGGATCGGGGAAATCCATGCTGGCGGCGCGGCTGCCCTCGATCCTGCCGCCGCTAAGCGCGGCCGAAGCACTGGAGACCTCAATGATCCAGTCGCTTTGCGGGTTGATCGACGAAGGCGGCATTCGGCGCAGCCGCCCCTACCGCGAGCCGCATCACACCGCCTCGATGGCGGCCATTGTCGGGGGCGGGCGCAGGGCGCAGCCGGGCGAGATCAGCCTGGCGCATAATGGTGTGCTGTTTCTTGATGAGCTGCCGGAATTCAGCCGGGCAGTGCTGGAGACGCTGCGCCAGCCGTTGGAAACCGGCCATGTGAATGTGGCACGTGCAAATGCCCATGTCAGCTACCCGAGTCGGTTCATGCTGGTGGCGGCGGCCAACCCCTGCAAATGTGGCGCGCTCAGCGATGCCAATCGCGCCTGTGCAAGGGCGCCGCAGTGTTCGGCGGATTATCTCGGCCGTATCTCCGGGCCGCTGATGGACCGGTTCGATCTGCGGGTGGATGTGCCGCCGGTCGGCTTTGCCGATCTGGACCTGCCGGGTGATGGCGAGACCTCGGCGGAGGTGGCCGTGCGGGTTGCCATCGCGCGGGAGGTCCAGGCCAGCCGCTACCGCCAACATCCCCAGCTGCGGCAGAATGCCGATGCCGAGGGCCAGCTGCTGGAGGAGGTGGCGACGCCCGACAGCGAAGGTCGGGCCCTGCTGTTGCAGGCGGCGGACCGGTTCGGGCTGACCGCGCGTGGCTATCACCGGGTGCTGCGCATCGCCCGCACCATCGCCGATCTGGATGGGGCGCCGGATGTCCGCCGCCCCCATATCGCCGAAGCGATCAGTTTTCGGATTGCCGCCTGAGGCGTGTTCTCACGCGAGAGCTCAGAGCTTGGCTTCGATCGCCTGCCAGATCTTCTCGGCGATATTGACGCCGTCGAAGCGTTCCAGCTCCTGAATGCCGGTCGGCGAGGTCACGTTGATCTCGGTCAGGTAGTCGCCGATCACGTCGATGCCGACAAAGACCTGCCCTTTTTCGCGCAGCAATGGCCCGATGGCGGCGCAGATTTCGCGGTCGCGGTCGGTCAGGCCGATTTTCTCCGGCCGGCCGCCGACATGCATGTTGGAACGGGTTTCCCCCGCCGCAGGCACCCGGTTGATTGCGCCGACGGCTTCGCCATCGACCAGGATCACCCGTTTGTCGCCATTGCTCACATCCGGCAGGAATTTCTGCACGATCAGCGGCTCGCGGCTGAAGCCGGTGAACAGCTCATGCAGCGAGGTCAGGTTGCGGTCGTCGCGGTCCAGCCGGAACACGCCGGCACCGCCGTTGCCGTAGAGCGGCTTCAGAATGATATCGCCATGTTTTTCCTTGAACGCCTTGATCGTCTCAAGATCGCGGGCAATGGCGGTGGGCGGCGTCAGCTCCGGGAAATCCAGAACCAGCAGTTTCTCCGGGTAGTTACGCACCCAGAAGGGATCATTGACCACCAGCGTCTGACCCTTCAGCCGGTCCAACAGATGGGTCGAGGTGATATAGTGCATGTCAAAGGGCGGATCCTGCCGCAGCCAGACCACGTCGAAGTCGCTCAGGTCGACTTCGCGACGCGGACCCAGCTCCGCCGGGTGTCCGGCCACGCGCTGAACGGTCATATCATGACCGCGCGCGGTGATGCGGCCCTCCTGATAGGCCAGCTGGTCGGGGCCATAGAAAAACAGGCTATGCCCGCGCGCCTGCGCTTCCTCAGCTAGGCGAAAACTGCTGTCGGCATTGATATCAACGTCGGTGATCGGGTCCATTTGAAAGGCGATTTTCATAATGTCAGTCCCTCATGACATGGGCAAAATGACATGGGCAAACCGCCCACGCCGAATACATGACCCAGCTTGGCGACAGGTTCAATGGCAGAGACGCTCAACCCTGACCGTAGGCGTTTTCCATCACCTCAACCCTGCCGGTGCCATCAACCACCGCCACATCCAGCCGCGACTCGGTCAGCTGCCCGGCGGGCTCGCCGGCCAGAAACCCGGCGGCGCTGGTCATCATGCGCTGCATCTGGGTGCTGTTGATGCGGGCGATCGCCTCATCGCGGCTGACGCTGTGCTTGACCTCGACAAAGACCACCATCGCCCCAAGCCGCAGGATCAGGTCGATTTCGGCGCCACCGCCGCGCCAGCGGCGCGCCGCGACCGTGTATCCCCCGCGTTCATAAAACCGGGCGACCAGCTCTTCCGCGGCGTATCCGGCGTGATGGGATCTAGATCCACGCAGCCCGCGCGCAGAGGGCCGTCCGGGCGGGGTATCTGCCCGCCCAGCCATGCTCAGCCTGCGTCCTTGGCCATGTCGAGCGCCAATTGATAGATCTTGCGGCGCGGCAGATTGTGCATTTCGGCAACGATGGAGGCGGCGTCTTTCACGGAGTTGTCCTTTAGGGCGGCGCGCAGATCGCTGTCGAGATCGCCATCGCTGACACTGGCGCCGCGCGCACGGTCCACCAGAACCACAATTTCGCCTTTCACCGGGGATTGTTCCAGCCCTTCGGCGAGGGTCAGCAGGGTATCGCGGCGCACCTCCTCGAATTTCTTGGTGATTTCACGGCAGAGCGCCGCCGGCCGATCGCCCAATACGCCCGCCATGTCGCGCAGCGAGGCTGCAATCCGCTTGGGCGATTCGTAAAACACCAGCGTGCCGGGGACGGCGGCCAGCTCCTCCAGCCGTTTGCATCTTGCGCCACTGGCGTTGGGCAGAAAGCCTGCAAAGAAAAACGCATCCGTTGGCAGTCCGGCCAATGTCAGCGCCGCCAGCGCCGCAGAGGCGCCGGGCGCAACCGTGACCATATGCCCGGCCTCGGCGGCGGCGCGGCTGAGATCATAGCCCGGATCGGCAATAAGCGGCATACCCGCCTCGGAGGCATAGGCCACGGACTGCCCCGCCTCCAGCGCCGCCAGAAGCCGTCCTCGCGCGCCAGCGCCGCTGTGATCGTGATAGGCCACGATCTGCCGCCCATTGAGCGGAACACCGTGGATTTCCATCAGCTTACGCAGAGAACGGGTGTCCTCGGCGGCGATCATGTCGGCGGAGGCCAGCACGTCAAGCGCCCGCAAAGTGATGTCGCGCGCGGTGCCGATGGGCGTCGCGACGAAGTAGAGCCCGCATGGCAAATGGACGATCTTGTGATTCACGCTGGACCCGCCTTGTTGGTCGTTTATGATCCCTCAGGTACCAACACGGCGTACGCCGCCGGACAAGGGAGTTTCAAGTCCATTATGTTTGCTGTTTTTCAACACGCCCGCAAGGCGGCACTGGCCGCTGCAACCGTTGTTTCGACGCTGGCACTGGCCGCCTGTGACACCTTGCCGACTGGCAGCGGGCCGTCGATCAACACGACCAAACCCGTTCCGGTCGCCCTGTTGGTTCCGCGTGGCTCGGCGCAGCCCGGTGACGCGCTGCTGGCCAAGAGCCTTGAAAACGCTGCCCGCATGGCGATCGCCGATCTCAACGGGGCGCAGATCGACCTGCGGATCTATGACACCGCCGGCGTACCGCAGCAGGCCGCAACCGCAGCAACCACCGCGATCAACGATGGCGCGCGGATCATCCTGGGGCCGGTCTATGCCGAGGCCGCAAATGCCGCAGGTCTGGTCGCCGCACAACGCAACGTCAATGTGCTGGCGTTTTCCAACAACACCGCCATTGCCGGCGGCAATGTCTTCATCCTCGGGCCGACCTTTGACAATACCGCGCGACGCCTGACCAGCTATGCCAGCCGTCAGGGCAAGGGCAATATGGTGATCGTCAGCGGCAGTGACCCCGCAGGTCAGGCCGGCCGCGTGGCCATCGAACGTGCCGCCGCCGGGACCGGAGCAAATATCAACGGCTCCGTCAGCTATGAACTGTCGCAGCAGGGCGTGATCAACGCGATCCCGACGATCCGGTCAACCGTCGCCAGCAGCGGCGCGCAGTCGGTGTTCCTGACGGCAAATACCGCAGGCGCCCTGCCCCTGCTGACGCAGCTGATGCCCGAAGCCGGTGTCGATCCTGCGGTAACGCAGTATATCGGCCTCACCCGCTGGGATATCCCGGCGCAGACGCTGGCCCTGCCGGGTGTGCAGGGTGGCTGGTTCGCAATGCCCGACACCAACCGGTCGCAGCAGTTCCGCAGCCGCTATCAGGCCAGCTATGGCGCCGCGCCGCATCCGATCGGTGGTCTGGCCTATGATGGGATTGCCGCAATCGGTGCGCTGGTGAGTGCCGGCAAATCCGACGCGCTGACCGGCGCGGCACTGACCCGTGGCAATGGGTTCCAGGGCACCGGCGGCATCTTCCGCCTGCGCCCCGATGGCACCAATGAACGCGGCCTTGCGGTTGCGACAATCCAAGAACAGAAGGTTGTGGTTATTGACCCAGCTCCCAGCAGCTTCGCCGGTGCCGGATTCTGATCCAGCGCTGCCGGACACCGTCCATCTGCCACCCTTGCTGGGGCCGCTGATCTGCGACCCCGGCAAAATTTTTGACGCCGTTGCCGTGCGCGCCGCCATCACCGCCCTGTCGCGGGATTGCTCAGCGGCGGAGCTGCGCGCTGGCGTTGTGAAAATCCTGCGCGAGGCCAATCTGGCCGGGCGCGCCGCCATCGCCGAGGCCTTTGCCGAGGAGCCCTTTGCGGCGCGGGCGCTGACCCGGTCTTATGTCTATCTGACCGATGGGCTGGTTACTGCCGCCTATTTCACCGCCACCAGCCTGCTGCATCCGCTGGCCAACCCGACCCAGGGCGAGCGGATCGCGGTGATTGCCGTTGGCGGCTATGGCCGTGGTGAAATGGCACCGCAGTCCGATGTGGATCTGCTGTTCCTCACCCCCTACAAGATCACCGCCTGGGCCGAGAGCGCGATTGAATCGATGCTCTATATCCTGTGGGATCTGCGCCTGAAGGTGGGCCATTCGAGCCGCACCATCCGTGACTGCATCCGTCTGGGGGGCGAGGATTTCACCATTCGCACCGCCATGCTGGAACAGCGGTTTCTGGATGGCGATGCCGGGCTTGCGGCTGATCTGGATCGGCGGCTCAATGCGGAGCTGTTTTCCAAGGACGCCCGCGATTTCGTCGAGGCCAAGCTGGCCGAGCGCGATGCGCGCCACCTGAAACAGGGCGAACGCTATGTGGTGGAACCCAACGTCAAGGAAGGCAAAGGTGGGCTGCGCGACCTGCAATCGCTCTATTGGATCGCCAAATACCTGTACCAGGTGCAGGATGTCGCCGAACTGGTGCCGATGGGGCTGTTCAGCCCGGAAGAGCTGGATTCCTTTGCCAAGGCGGAAAATTTCCTCTGGGCAGTGCGGGCGCATCTGCATCTGCTGACCAAACGCGCCACCGAGCAGCTGAGTTTCGACCTACAGGTCGAGGTCGCCGCCCGTATGGGCTATGAGGATCGGGCTGGTCGCCGCGCCGTCGAGGTCTTCATGCAGGAGTATTTCCGCCACGCCACCAAGGTGGGTGACGTGACCCGGATCTTTCTCACCAAACTGGAAGCCACCCATCAGAAGAGCGAGCCGCTGCTGGAGCGGATTTTCCGCCGTCGCCCGAGGGTCAAACCCGGCTATGTGGTGGTGCACAACCGGCTGGATGTCTCTGATCCCGAAGCCTTCTGCGCGGATAAGCTGAACCTGTTGCGGATCTTTGAGGAGGCGCTGCGGACGGGGATGCTGATCCACCCGGATGCCATGCGGCTGGTCACTGCCAGCCTGCATCTGGTCGACGACGAGATGCGCAACGACAAGGAAGCGCGGCGGATTTTTCTGGATCTGCTGCTGAAACACGGCAACCCGGAACGCGCGCTGCGGCGGATGAACGAACTGGGGGTGCTCAGCGCCTTTGTGCCCGAATTCGAGCCGATCGTGGCTATGATGCAGTTCAATATGTATCACTCCTACACAGTGGATGAGCACACCATTCAGGTGATCTCCAACTTTGCCGCCATCGAGCGGGGCGAGCTGGAGGACGAGCTGCCGCTGTCCTCAACCGTGATCCGCAAGGGGGTCAATCGCAAGGTGCTGATGGTCGCCATGCTGCTGCATGATATCGGCAAGGGGCGCGAGCAGGATCATTCGATCCTGGGGGCACAGATTGCCCGGCGTGTGGCGCCCCGACTTGGTCTCAACAAAAGCGAAAGCGAAACCGTTGAATGGCTGGTGCGCTATCACCTGCTGATGTCGGATATGGCGCAGAAACGCGATATTGCCGATCCGCGCACGGTGCGCGGCTTTGCCAAAGCGGTAAAGACGATCAAGCGGCTGGACCTGCTGCTGCTGCTGACGGTCTGCGACATTCGCGGCGTCGGGCCGGATACATGGAACAACTGGAAGGCCGCGCTGCTGCGGGCGCTTTATAACCAGACCCGCGAGGCGCTGGAGAATGGCGTGGAGGCGCTGAACCGCGCCCATCGCGGCACCGAGGCCAAGAAGGCCCTGCGCGCCGCCCTGCCCGACTGGCCCAAGGCCGATCTGAAGATCGAGACCGCCCGCCACTATGACCCCTACTGGCAGGGGCTGCATGTGACGGCCCATATTGATTTTGCCGAGATGCTGCGCGAACTGACCGATCTGGACGACCCGGGAGGGGTGATCATCCGCCTGCACCCCGATGAGGATCGCGACGCCACCCGCGCCTGTTTCTCGATGGCCGATCACCCCGGCATCTTTGCCCGGATTGCCGGCGCGCTGGCACTGGTGGGCGCGAATGTGGTGGATGCGCGGTCCTATACCACCAAGGACGGCTATGTGACGGATGCCTTCTGGATCCAGGATTCCGAAGGTCACCCCTATGAGGCCGCCCGGCTGCCGCGTCTGCGCGAGATGATCCACAAGACCCTGAAGGGCGAGGTGATCACCGGCGAGGCGCTGAAATCGCGCGACAAGATCAAGAAGCGCGAGCGGGCGTTTAACGTGCCGACGCATATCACCTTTGATAATGATGGCTCGGAGATCTACACGATCATCGAGGTCGACACCCGCGACCGCCCCGGTCTGCTCTATGATCTGGCGCGCACACTGGCGGGGGCCAATATCTATATCGCCAATGCGATCATCGCGACCTATGGTGAGCAGGTAGTCGATGCGTTTTATGTGAAGGATATGTTCGGGTTGAAATACTACTCCGAATCCAAACAGAAATCGCTGGAGGCCAAGCTGCGCAACGCCATCGCCGAAGGGGCAAAGCGGGCCGGATCATGAAGCCGATCAAACTGCTGTCGGGCTTTCTCACCGTCGGATTCTGGACGCTGGCAAGCCGCATCCTGGGGTTTCTGCGTGAAATCCTGATCACCGCCTATATCGGGCCGGGTCCGTTGATGGATGCCTTTGTGGCCGCTTTCCGGCTGCCGAACATGTTCCGCCGCTTCTTTGCCGAGGGCGCGTTCAACGCGGCTTTTGTGCCGATGTTTGCCAAGCGACTGGAGAGCGGCGAGGATCCGCAGGGGTTTGCGCAGGAGGCGTTTAACCTGCTGGCGGTGACCGTGCTGCTGCTGGTGGGGATTGGCATGGTGTTCATGCCGGCCCTGGTCTGGGCCACCGCGGGCGGTTTTGTTGGCGATGCGCGGTTTGATCTGGCGGTGGGCTACGGGCAGATCGTCTTTCCCTATATTCTGTTCATGTCGCTGGCGGCGCTGTTTTCCGGCGTACTGAATGCCACCGGTCGGTTTGCGGCGGCGGCGGCGGCGCCTGTCTTGCTCAATATCTTTGCCTGCGCGGCCATGGTGGCGGGCGCGGTGCTGGGGGGCGAGGTGATCACCTGGCTGGTCTGGACCATTCCGGTTGCAGGGGGTGCACAGCTGGCGCTGGTGTGGATCGCCGCCAGCCGGACCGGTATCCGCCTGCGCCCCGGCCTGCCGCGCTGGACCCCGCGCATGAAGAAGCTCGTCCGTGTGGCGCTGCCGGCAGCACTGGCGATGGGGGTCACGCAGATCAATCTGGTGGTCGGCCAGCAGGTGGCCTCTGACATTGAAAACGCGGTGAGCTGGCTGTTTGTCGCCGATCGCCTCTATCAGCTGCCGCTGGGGGTGGTGGGGATTGCGATTGGCATCGTGCTGCTGCCGGATCTGTCGCGCCGTCTGCGGGCGGGGGACGATGCGGGCGGGCGCGATGCGTTTTCCCGTGCCGGGGAATTTTCGCTATTGCTGACCCTGCCCTCGACTGCGGCGTTTCTGGCGGTGCCTGTTGTGCTGGTGTCGGTCCTTTATGAGCGTGGCGCCACCGGGGCCGAGGATGTGGCCGCCATTGCGCTGGCGGTGGCGATCTACGGCGCGGGCCTGCCGGCATTTGTGCTGCAAAAGGTGCTACAACCGCTGTTCTTTGCCCGCGAGGACACCCGTTCGCCATTTCGCTATGCGCTGGTGGCGATGGTCATCAATGCCGCTCTTGCCTTTGGTCTGAAACCCTATCTGGGCTGGATCGCCCCCGCCATCGCGGCGACGGTGGCGGGCTGGGCGATGGTCGCCTGCCTGTGGCTGGGGGCCCGCCGTATGGGAGAGGTCGCGCGGTTCGATCAGCGCTTCTACGACCGGAGCCTGCGCATCCTGGCGGCCTCCGCCATCATGGGGCTGGCGCTATTCGGCGTGGTACAGAGCTTTGGCTGGCTGTTCTACCTGCCCAGCTGGCGCTACCTCGCACTGCTGGGCCTGATCGTGCTGGGCGCGGTGGTCTATTTCGGCGTCGGCCAGATCATCGGGGCGGTGCGCCTCGGCGACCTGAAACGCTCCGTCCGCCGGGGCGGCGACACGGGGTGACGGGGGTGCGGCCGGTGCGTCGGTAGCCCCCGCCAAGTTGGGTTCTGGCAGAGGTTCGTGTTGCTGCGCATCGCGCTGGTTGGTGAGATGCGCGGCAAGAGAGCTGGGCAGAGAGCCCATCGCAACCGGCGCTGCACTCATCCGGATCAGATCTGCTCCGGGATAACCCCACCGCTCCTGAGGGTAATTTCGGCGGCGGCCTTGGAGACCGCTGCGCCGAACTGTGCAACATGCGCGTCATCAAACCTGATGCTTGGGCCTGAAATTGACACACCGGCACAGGGTTTGCCGAATTCATCAAAGATCGCGCTGCCTATGCACGACATGCCTTCGTAGCGCTCTTCGCTGTCAAAGGACCAGCCACGCGCGCGGATCTGCGCAAGATCCTCGAACAGGGATTTCGGGCCGGTATGGGTATTGGCCGTGAATTGCTGCAGGCCCGCTTTTGTCAGCAACTGGGTGACTTTCTCTTCTGACAGCTGTGACAGAATGGCCTTACCGGTGCCGGAGGCATGCATGGCCGTGCGCGTGCTCGGCGGGAAGAACGCGCGGATCGGATTATGTGTTTCTACCTGCCCGATAAAGACAACCTCCGCGGCGGCGGGCACCGCCAGATTCGCAGTCTCGCCGGTCTGCTCCATAAGCAGCTGCATGACGGGGCGCCCGATCTCGGCAAGGTTTCTGCGTTTCAGAAAGGACGAGCCGGTGCGAAAGGCCTCGATCCCTATGAGCCAGTCCTGGCGGTCTTCATCGAAGGTGACGAAGTTGTGCTTTTGCAGGGTCATCAGAATGCGATGGGTCGTGGCTGTGGGAACGCCGACGGTCAACGACAAATCCGTCAGCGTCAGACGATCCGCGCGTGCAATGGCTGTCAGCACACCAAGGGCACGATCCAAAGACTGAAGCGTGCCTGCACTGCTTTCGGTGAATTGTGACTTCGGTCTGCCACGGGACCGTTTCTGTTTTTGCATCGTCATTCCTGGCTCATACCTCGCGATGTCTCAAAGGTATCGAAGTGAAAAATATTTTCAAGACGAACAGGGGTCGGGATATGAAAAATGTAAAATTCATCAATATCAGTGGTTAAGTGAATATTCTCCAATACTGGAAATCTTTTTCAAGAAAATTGCAGCAAGTCTTCGAACTGGTAATATTAACTTACCAAAGCGGAGAATCGAGTGATGTCAGATCAAAATCCAGTCTTTATTCCAGGCCCCACCAACATTCCCGGGAGGCTCTTGTCGGCGATGCATGTTCAGACGCGGGACCACCGCGCTCCGGATTTTGTCAGCACGTTTGCACCGGTTCTGGAGGGCACAAAGAAAGTGTTTGGTTCGACGAATGGCAAGATCATCACCTTTCCCGCAAGCGGGACCGGTGGCTGGGAGGCCTCTGTCACAAATACCCTCAGCCCCGGCGATACGGTTCTCGTGGCGCGCTACGGCATGTTCAGCCACCGCTGGATCGACCTGTGCCAGCGTCATGGCCTGGATGTTCAGATCATCGAATGCGCCTGGGGTACCGGTGCGCCCGCCGAGAAATTCGAAGCCGTGCTGAGCGCAGACAAGGACCATAAGATCAAGGCCGTTCTGGTCACCCACAACGAGACAGCGACCGGCGTGCGGTCGGACATCGCGCGCGTTCGCAAGGCGATGGACGCCGCCAGCCACCCGGCGATGCTGTTTGTGGATTGCGTCAGCTCGCTGGCGTCGATGGAGTTCCGCTTTGACGATTGGGGCGTGGATATCGCGGTATCCGGGTCGCAGAAGGGCTTCATGCTGGCCACCGGCATGGCCATCCTGTGTGTCAGCCCAAAAGCGCTGGCTGCAATGGCAACCGCCACATTGCCCCGTACCTTCTTTGATTTCCGCGACATGATGGCGGCCAACGCCTCAGGCGGATTTCCCTATACGCCGCCGTTGCAGCTGATTTACGGCATGGGCGAAAGCCTGAAGATGCTTTTTGAAGAAGGGCTGGAGAATGTTTACGCCCGCCACTTCCGGCTGGCGGAAGGCGTGCGCCGCGCGGTTCAGGCATGGGGGCTGAAGCTGGTCGCCCAATCGCCCGAGCTCTACTCGGACACGGTGAGCGCGATCTATGTGCCAGAGGGGTTCGACAGCAATGCGCTGACCGAGCACGCCTTTGACGCCTACGGCGTGTCCTTCGGGATTGGGCTGGGCGAGATGAACGGCAAGGCCTTTCGCATCGGCCATCTGGGCAGCCTGACCGACGTCATGGTTCTGTCCGGTCTTGCCACCATAGAGATGGCGATGGCCGATCTCGATTATCCGGTCCAACTCGGCAGCGGGGTGACTGCCGCACAGGAGTATTTCCGCAGCACCCATGCAACCGCAGCCAAAGCGGCCGCGTGATGAAGGATATCCAACCCATGTATATCCCCACCTACGAGGACATGCTGGCCGCGCATGAGCGGATCAAGCCACATATCCGCCGTACACCGGTTCGGACGTCGGATTACCTGAACGAGATCGCCGGGTGCGACCTGTTTTTCAAGTGCGAGAACTTTCAGGAGCCGGGTGCTTTCAAAGTGCGCGGTGCCTCGAACGCCGTATTCGGCCTTGATGATGACCAGGCGGCAAAGGGTGTTGCGACGCATTCCTCGGGCAACCATGCTTCCTGCCTGAGCTATGCGGCGATGTTGCGGGGCATCCCGTGCAATGTGGTCATGCCGCACACCGCGCCACAGGCCAAGAAAGACACGGTGCGCCGCTACGGCGGCAAGATCACCGAATGTGAGCCCTCTACCACCTCGCGCGAGGAGACCTTTGCCAAAGTGCAAAGCGAAACTGGCGGTGACTTCGTGCACCCCTATAACGACCCGCGCGTCATCGCTGGCCAGGGGACCTGCTCGAAAGAATTCATGGAACAGACCGGTGGTCTCGATATGGTTGTGGCCCCGATCGGTGGCGGCGGCATGATTTCGGGAACCTGCCTGACCCTGTCGACACTTGCGCCGGAAACCAAGGTGATCGCGGCCGAACCCGAACAGGCCGACGATGCGTTTCGCAGCTTCAAGGCCGGATATATCATTGCCGATGACGCACCCAAGACCATTGCGGACGGGCTGCTGGTGCCGCTCAAGGACCTGACCTGGCACTTCGTTTCGACCCATGTGTCCGAGATTTACACAGCCTCCGAGCACGACATCATTGATGCGATGAAGCTGGCCTGGAAGCACCTGCGGGTGGTCATGGAGCCATCATCGGCGGTTTCGCTCGCAACGGTTCTCAAGAACCCGGAGGCCTTCAGGGGCAAGCGCGTCGGCCTGATCATAACCGGTGGCAATGTCGACCTCGACAAGCTGCCCTGGCTGACCGCCGCCTGATCTCAATCATCTTACTGAAATCCCGACAGAGGAGCACGGACATGAAGGACATGACCAATCTCGACGCATTCGAAGTGGGCTACGACATCCCGGCCAAACCGGGCATGGATGAGGCTGACATACAGACCCCATGCCTTGTGCTGGATCTGGACGCGCTGGAGCGCAACATCAAGAAGATGGGCGACTATGCCAAGGATCACGGTATGCGTCACCGCACCCACGGCAAGATGCACAAGTCGGTCGACGTGCAGAAGCTTCAGGAAGAGCTCGGCGGCGCCTGCGGTGTCTGCTGTCAGAAGGTCTCTGAAGCTGAGGTCTTCGCCCGGGGTGGTATCAAGGATATTCTGGTATCGAACCAGGTGCGCGACGCCGCCAAGATCGACCGTCTTGCGCGTCTGCCGAAGCTGGGCGCCCGCGCGATCTGTTGTGTCGATGATATCGACAATGTGGCTGACCTTTCGGCTGCGGCCAGGACGCATGGCACCCAGATCGAATGCCTCGTCGAAATTGACTGTGGCGCAGGACGCTGTGGCGTGTCGAGCACGCGCGATGTCGTGGAAATCGCCAAGGCCATCGACGCCGCAGAAGGTCTGAAATTTGCCGGCATCCAGGCCTATCAGGGCGCGATGCAGCATCTTGACGACTATAACGAGCGCAAGGCGAAGATCGACGTTGCGGTGGCCATGGTCAGGGATGCGGTCGACACGCTGAAAACCGAAGGCCTGGAGTGTGACATCGTCGGTGGCGGCGGCACCGGATCTTATTACTTCGAGTCGAACTCGGGTGTTTACAACGAATTGCAATGTGGCTCCTACGCCTTCATGGATGCCGACTATGGCCGCATCCTCGGCAAGGACGGCAAGCGCATCGACGCTGGGGAATGGGAGAACGCCTTGTTCATCCTGACCACGGTCATGAGCCACTCCAAGGCCGACAAGGCCATCGTGGATGCAGGCCTTAAGACCCAGTCCGTGGACAGTGGGTTGCCCTTTATCTACGGCCGCGACGATGTCGAATATCTCAAATGTTCGGATGAGCATGGCGTTGTCGCAGATCCCGGTGGAGCCCTGAAGGTCAACGACAAGCTCCGGCTCGTGCCAGGTCATTGTGACCCGACCTGCAACGTCCATGATTGGTATGTCGGCGTGCGGGGCGGCAAGGTCGAAACCCTCTGGCCCGTCTCAGCCCGCGGCAAAGCCTATTAACGCCAGCCCTCCTCCCACTGGCGCGCGGGGTGCGGCGTGGTGCTAGACGCCGCCCCCGCAAAATGAACTCACAAAGGAACAAGACGATGACCAACCCGACTGACACCGATGGATTGCTGATTGTCAGCGAGGAGATCTGCGCAAAAACCGTCAGCCGTGCTGATGCTTTTGACGCGGTAGAGGCTGTTTTTGGCGCCATGGCGCGCGGAGACGCTTACAATTTCCCGGTGATCCGCGAGGCGATCGGATACGCCGATGCGCTCTATGGGTTCAAATCGGGTTTTGACCGGGCGGGGAAATCTCTGGGTGTGAAATCCGGTGGCTTCTGGCCCGGCAACATGGACAAGGGGCTGACCAACCACCAGTCCACCATCTTTCTGTTTGATCCAGATACCGGTCGTCTTCAGGCGCTGGTCGGTGGCAACTACCTGACAGCAGTCCGTACCGCGGCCTCGTCATCCGTCTCAATTGCTCATCTGGCGCGACAGGACGCCAGAGTCCTTGGCATGGTGGGCGCAGGTCATCAATCCACCTTTCAGCTTCGTGCCGCTGCCGAACAGCGCGATTTCGAGAAGGTCGTTGCCTGGAACCCGCATCCCGACATGCTGCCGCGTCTGGGCGCCGTGGCTGAAGAGCTGGGTCTGGAGTTCGAAGCCGTAACGCAAGAAGAGCTGGGCGCGCAGGCGGATGTGATCATCACCATTACATCGGCGTTTGAACCGCTGTTGATGGCCGACTGGATCAAGCCCGGCACCCATATTGCCTGCATGGGCACAGACACCAAGGGCAAGATGGAAGTGGACGCGGCGCTCTTTGGCAAGGCCACCGTCTTTGCGGATGAGATCGCCCAGTCGATCACCATTGGCGAGGCGCAACATGCAATCGCATCCGGGCTGATCGACGAAGCTGAGATCACACCCATCGGTGCCGTGATCAACGGCGACCATCCGGGCCGCAGCAGTGACAGTGAAATCACTGTGTTTGATGGCACCGGTGTGGGCCTTCAGGATCTGGCCGTCGCCTCGGTCGCGGCGCGGATCGCTGATGAAAGAAATCTGGCGACACGCGTCGCTTTGTAAAAGCGGCCCTCCGGTGAAGAGATCGGAGGCTCGGACGCGGAGGGTGCGGCCCAACCGGACCACGCTGTCGAAATCGCCGGGGATGTCGGGGCCGGCAGACCGCTGGATCCGGGAAAGTCAGATGCGGGTCAAAAATATGTTTGATCGCCGTTGCCTGCTGACCCTGACCAGAGTGTTCCCTTTGGAAGCACCCGCAAAACCACGCGCACCCGGTCGGGTGCGCGCCCAATCTCGACAGGTTTCAAGATGCCTTGCGAGGCGCACATGGCCGGGACGTGATCCCCGGCTTACCCAACCGGGTCTGCAAAAAGATCCGGACACATGTCATCAAGGAGGAAAACGACATGAAGAAAGTAGCAACAGCTCTCGCCGCAGCGGCTCTGGCCGCGGCACCGGCCTTTGCCTCAGACAAAATTCTGCTGAAAACGCCGGTCGCCTTTTCAACTGAACTGCCTGGGCTTGGCACACCGATCGTTCGCGTGTCGGAGGATCTTGCGGCTATCTCAGGTGGAGCCATCAAGATGAAGGTCTACGAGCCCGGCAAGCTGGTTCCGGCGTTTGAGATTCTTGATGCGGTGTCATCCGGCAAGATCAACTCGGGCTTTGCCACCGCTGGCTACTGGGCCGGCAAGATTCCGGCAGCGCCGTTGTTCTCGGCTGTCCCATTCGGCCCCGAAGCAGGCGAATACATGGCCTGGCTCTACTACGGCAATGGCATGGATCTGTATCAGGAGATGTACGATCAGGCCGGTTTCAACGTCAAAGTTCTTCCCTGCACCATTATTGCACCGGAAACCTCGGGGTGGTTCGCTGAAGAAATCACATCGGTTGAACAGCTGAACGGCCTGAAGATGCGCTTCTTCGGTCTGGGCGGCAAAGTCATGCAGAAACTGGGCGTTGCCACATCCCTGCTGCCCGGCGGTGAGATCTTCCCGGCCCTGGAAAAAGGGGCAATCGACGCCACCGAGTTCTCGATGCCCGCCATCGACCAGCGTCTCGGTTTCCACAAACTGGCGAAGTACAATTACTTCCCCGGCTGGCATCAGCAGGCCACCATCTTTGAACTGATCATCAACAAGGATGAATGGAACGAGCTGAACCCGACCTTGCAGGCCCAGATTGAGCTGACCTGCCGTGCGCAGATGACCGAGAGCTTTGCCGAAGGTGAGGCGATCCAGTTTGCAGCGATGCAGAAGAACGTCGATGAAAACGGCGTGACCATTGTCGACTGGACACCCGAGATGCTGGACGTCTTCCGCGCGACCTGGACCGAGGTGGCCGAGGAAGAAGCCGCAAACGATGAGTTCTTTGCAAAGGTATACGCCGACCTGAATGAGTTCAGCGAAGGCTACGCCCTGTGGAAAGCCCACGCATTCCTGCCACGCCAGTAACACATCTAACCCGGACCGGCTTTGCGGTCCGGGTTTTTGATCTGATCGGGGGAGGCCCGGTTCAGGGGAGGAAAAGAAATGACATCGACATCTCACGATCACCAAGACGCCCACTATGACCCGCTTTGGGAAGAAATCGAAAACGACGACCGGAAAGACCCGAAATTCGCAGCCACGCTGCACCGGCTGGTCAAGGGCGTCGGACACGTCGTTATGTGGGCAAATGTGCTCCTGATCCTTGCTATCATAGTGCAGGTTGGGATGCGCTATACGCTGGATCTGAATTTTCCAAAGCTGGATGAATTGCAGTGGCATCTCTATGCGCTGACAACCATGGTCGGCGTGTCCTATGCGCTGAGCACCGACGCCCATGTCCGCGTCGACGTTTTGCGTGCCGGCTTTTCCTTCCGCGCCCGGCGGGTGATCGAAATTGTCGGGATCGTGGTTCTGATCTTGCCGTTCTGCTACCTGATGATTGATCAGGGTCTCGATTATTTTCAGGACAGTTACCGGGTCAACGAACGGTCCGACAGCCCCACCGGCCTACCGGCGCGCTGGCTGCTGAAGGCTGTTATCCCGGCCAGCTTTGTTCTGATTGCCATGGCTGCTGTCGCACGCTTGATTCATGACCTCTACATGCTGGTGACCCGCGCCGATCCATCGTCGGATCGTGCTGGTCTGAAACCCCTCATGTGGATGATGGTTGGCTTCGCCATCGTGACGTTCACCCTGATGCAGCTGGTGGACGCGCCTGAGGAAAAGCTCGTCATCGCAATGTTCATGTCCTTCGTCGGTGTCCTGTTCACCGGCATTCCGGTCGCCTGGGTCCTGTCGGGCATCGGCGTTCTTTACTGTGGTATTGCTTACCTCGGTGACAATGACATGCTGCTCTGGACGGGCATGGAGGCCACGTTTACGGGGCTCGATTACCTGACACTTGGCGCGGTTGTGAACCGTGTTTACGCGACGATGTCCAACGCCGTTCTTGTTGCCCTTCCCATGTTTATCTTCATGGGGCTGATGCTGGACGAAAGCGGCGTGGCACAGCGGCTGATGACCTCGATGCAGAGATTGTTCGGCACCATGCGTGGGGGCCTGGCCATCACCGTGACTGCGATCGGGATCATCTTGGCCGCCTCGACCGGTATCGTCGGGGCGTCCGTCGTGCTGTTGGGTCTTTTGTCGATGCCCGTGATGATGGAACAGAAATATTCCAAGACTTTGGCAGCGGGCGTGATTGCCTCGTCCGGCACGCTTGGCATTCTGATCCCGCCGTCGATCATGCTGGTCATCATGGCCGACCAGATGGCGCTGTCAGTGGGTGATCTGTTTATGGCGGCGCTGTTTCCCGGCCTGATCATCGGGGGCCTTTACATCCTCTACATCGTGGTGATTTCAACCCTGCGCGCTGATGTGGCTCCATTGCCTGAGGGTGCCAAGAAGGTGGACTGGGCGGCGATCTGGGATGTGTTCAAGGCGGTTCTGCCGCCGGTAGCGCTGATCTTTGCCGTGTTGGGGTCGATCTTTGCCGGTCTGGCGACACCGACGGAAGCGTCAGGTGTTGGCGCCGCCGGGGCCACGCTGCTGGCAATAGGCTATCGCAAGCTGACAATCGCGAAACTGGTCGAAGTGACACGGAACACGTTCAAGACAACGGCCTATATCTTTGCGATCTTCGTTGGTGCCACCTGCTTTGCCTTTGTTCTGCGCGAATTGGGCGGCGATGAGCTGATCACCCACACCATCGAAGGCATGGGCCTGGGAGAAATGGGCACGATCCTGTTCATTCTGTTCATCGTATTTCTGCTTGGTTTTGTGTTGGACTGGATCGAGATCACGCTCATCATCCTGCCGCTTGTCGCTCCGATCATTGCGGCAATGAGTTTGTCGGTACCTGGCTATGGGCTGGATAACCCGGAGCTTGTCTGGTTCGTGATCCTCGTCGCTGTAACGCTGCAAACGAGCTTCCTGACACCGCCGGTGGGGTTTTCGCTGTTCTACCTGAAGGGCGTCTGCCCGCCCGAGGTCACGCTGACGGATATCTACAAGGGCGTCGTTCCCTTCATCCTGCTGCAATTGACCGGACTCGCCCTGGTGATCTGGTTCCCGTCGATCGCGACCTGGCTGCCATCGGTGGCCTATTGAGGCCAGGCTGGTGGCGTCCAGAGTGGCGCCGCCAGCCCGTTCCGCTGCCAGTATCGAACTGAGAACGCCCTGTCCGATCCTGCGGCCTTCGCGCCCTTACTCCCGGCGGATGCGGTTGCGGATACGGGCCCAGCCACCGGGGGCGAGGAAGAAGGAGAGACCAAAGCCGGTGGCAAAGCCGCAGAGATCGGCGACCCAGTCAAGCGTGCCGCCAAACAGCAGGCCAAACAGCAGCTGGATCCCCATCAGAAAGGCAATCAGTGTGAAGGCGCGGCTTTGCTGGGCGCCGACAAGCGACAATTGCCGCCACAGGATATAGGTAAAGGCCCCGATCAGCCCGTAGACGGCGGGGAAACCGCCGATCAGCGGCACCGGCGATTGAGTGAGCAGCGCATAGCCAAAGGCGCCGCCAATGCCGGATATCAGAAACACCAGAACCATGGCCAGATCGCCAAATATCTCGCCCACCATCTTGCCCATGGCGAGCACGAAAACGCAGACAAACAGCGTCTGGGTAAAGGCCACATGCACAAAGGGATAGGAGACAAAGCGGATCAGATGCTCCACCTGCCATTGCCCGGTCTCCCACATCCACCAGAAGATGTCGGACGAGAACGAATAGGTCTGGATCGCCTGCAGCCGCCAGCCAATCGCCTCGGGGCCGCCGATGATGCCGCGCGCGCCGAGGGAAAATCCGACCTCGATGGCAAAGAGGATCAGCACCAGCGCCACCACCACGGGCGGCAGCGGGTTCACCGGCGACGGCTCTTTTTGATATTCCATCGTGTTCTTGCTCCTGCTTGCCTGCTCTGCTGTTCTGCCCGGCCGCCCGGTTGATCCGCGCGCGGTTGACGAGGGTTGCCGCCATGGTTAAGCCAGCGAGGATCCTAATTCCAGACGGGAGTTTCTTGATGACCGAGACCACATTCACGCCCCGCGTGTTTTCCGGCATCCAGCCATCGGGCAATCTGCACCTTGGCAACTATCTTGGCGCGCTGAAGCGGTTCGTGGACTGGCAGGCCAAGGACGTGGAGAGCATCTACTGCATGGTGGATCTGCACGCGATCACCGTCTGGCAGGATCCGGCGGATCTGAAGAAATCCACGCGTGAGCTTTGCGCGGGCTTCATTGCTGCGGGTCTGGACCCCGAGCAGTCGATCCTGATCAACCAGAGCCAGGTGCCTGAACATGCGCAGCTGGCCTGGATCTTCAACTGCGTCGCCCGCATGGGCTGGATGCAGCGGATGACCCAGTGGAAGGACAAGGCCGGCAAAAATGCGCAGAACGCCTCGCTTGGGCTCTTTGCCTATCCGGCGCTGATGGCGGCGGACATTCTGGTCTATCACGCCACCCATGTGCCGGTGGGCGAGGACCAGAAGCAGCATCTGGAGCTGACCCGCGACATCGCGATGAAGTTCAATCACGACTACGGTGTCAACTTCTTCCCGGAGACCGAGCCGGTGATCGAAGGGGCGGCCACCCGCGTCATGTCCCTGCGCGACGGATCGAAAAAGATGTCGAAGTCCGACCCCTCGGATGCCAGCCGCATCAATCTGACGGATGATGCCGACACCATCGCCAAGAAGATCCGCAAGGCCAAGACCGACCCTGACGCCCTGCCCTCCGAGGTTGAGGGGCTTGAGGGGCGGCCCGAGGCGCGCAACCTGGTCAATATCTATGCCGCCATGGCCGAACTGTCGGTGGAACAGGTGCTGGCCGAAGTCGGCGGCAAGCCGTTTTCCGAGTTCAAGCCGATGCTGGCCGACCTGTCGGTTTCGAAAATGGCGCCGATCACCACGGAAATGGCCCGGCTGATGCAGCATCAGGACGAAATCGACAAGATCCTTGCCCGGGGATCAGAGCGTGCCCGAGAAATCACAGCCCCCATTCTTCGCAAAACTTATGACATTGTGGGCATGGTCGCGCCGGTTACTCTGTGATATCAGGCCTTACGATCCCGCACCCTGCGGGGAGATAGATACTGGAGAATTCGGATGGCCAATGGCACCGTGAAATGGTTCAACGCAACAAAAGGCTACGGCTTTATCGAGCCTGAGTCTGGCGGCAAGGACGTGTTTGTACACATCTCTGCGGTTGAACGCTCGGGCCTTAATGGTTTGAACGACAACCAAAAAGTTTCCTACGAGCTGGAAACTGGTCGTGACGGCAAGCAGTCCGCAGGTTCGCTGGAACTGCTGTAAGGATCGCGGCGCGGAGTTTCCGCGCCCATCCATCTAAAGACATTCTGACCACAGTGACCTGTGGATAGAATCACCTAAGGCCGCCCGTTTCAGGCGGCCTTTTGCGTATTCGGGTCTTTTGCCTGTTCCGGGGCCTATTCAGGGCCTGTTCTGGTCGTGGCGCTGGATGACAAGCGGCGGCGATGGTCGCCTGCTAGAGCGCGCGAATGCCGTTCATCGTCAGATCCGCCACCATCTGCGCGTAATCCTCGCGTGCCTCCGGGCCTGCGCCGGAATTCCACATATAGTACCAGTTCAACATGCCAAAGACGGACATGGTCACGGCGCGCAGCCTGGCCGGATCCCTGGCAATTGTTGGCGCGGCCACCCCGGCAAGGGCATCGCTGACCAGCTGCACCAGCTCGCGCTGGTAGGCGCGCAGGAGTTTCTGCTGCGCTTCTGGCAGGGCGCCCATGGCGCTGATCTGAACCTGATGCTCATGATCGGCGCCCTGATAGGCCAGCAGGATTTCCGACACGATGCGCCGCAGACGCTGCTCGGGCGACAAGCCCGTCACATCGACCGTGCAGACCCGGTCGCGCAGCGCGCTGAGATAGGTATCAAGGAGGCCGAACAACACGGCATCCTTGCTGTCGTAGTAATGGTAGATATTCGCCTTGGAGATTCCGCATTCGCGCGCGAGCTGGGTCATCGACGCACGGTCGAACCCCTCCTCGGCAAAGACTTTCGCCGCGGATTTCAGGATCTGGGCGCGCTTGTGGTCGTGGTCTTTTGCGATGGTGCGGGCCAAGCCGGGTTACTCCTTGCTGCGGTTGTCGACAACGCGCTTGGCCTTGCCCTGGCTGCGCTCGACGGATCCGGGCTCGCCTACAATGATCTCGGTGGAAACGCCAACCATATCCTTGATCCGCTTGGTCAGCATCCGCGCCGCGGCGGTTTTGCTCAGCTCATCCGTGGCATCCGGGTTGGCCTCCACGTAGACCCGCATCGCGTCCATGCGGCCGGATTTATAGAGCTCGATCTGGTAATGCGGCGCCAGCCCGCCGGTTGCCATCAGCTGCTCCTCCACCTGGCTGGGGAAGACGTTGACGCCGCGCAGGATAATCATGTCGTCGCTGCGCCCGGTGATCTTCTCCATCCGCCGCATCGTGCGCGCGGTGCCCGGCAGCAGCCGGGTCAGATCGCGCGTGCGGTAGCGGATCATCGGCAGGCCTTCCTTGGTCAGCGTGGTGAACACCAGCTCACCCATCTCGCCATCCGGCAGCACCTCGCCGGTCTTCGGGTCGATGATCTCCGGCAGGAAGTGGTCCTCCCAGATGACCGGGCCGTCCTTGGTCTCGACGCATTCATTGGCGACACCCGGCCCCATGATTTCGCTGAGGCCGTAGATATCGACCGCGTGCATATCAAACGCTTCCTCAACCTCCCTGCGCATCGCGTCGGTCCAGGGTTCGGCTCCGAACACGCCCACCTTGAGCGAGCACTCGCGCGGGTCCATGCCGACCTTGTGATACTGCTCCAGAATGTTGAGCATGTAAGAGGGCGTCACCATGATGCCGTCGGGTTTGAAATCGGTGATCAGCCCGACCTGCTTTTCGGTCTGCCCGCCCGACATCGGAACGACAGTGGCGCCCAGCCGTTCGATCCCGTAATGCGCGCCCAGGCCGCCGGTGAACAGGCCGTAGCCATAGGCGTTATGCACCATGTCGCCCTTGCGCAGGCCGGAGGCACGCAAGCTGCGTGCCACCAGATCCGCCCAGTTGCTGATATCATTGGCGGTATAGCCGACCACGGTCGGCTTGCCTGTGGTGCCGGAGGACGCATGCAGGCGCATGATCTCACTGCGCGGCACCGCAAACAGGCCGAACGGGTAATTGTCGCGCAGGTCGTTCTTGTAGGTGAAGGGGAACTTGGCCAGATCCTTCAGCTCCTGCAGGTCGTCCGGATGCACGCCCGCCTCGTCGAAGCGCTGCTTGTACATCGCCACGTTGTCATAGGCATGGCGCACCGACCATTTCAGCCGCTCCAGCTGCAGGTTGCGGATTTCGTCGATCGAGGCGATCTCGATCGGGTCAAGATCGCTCTTGTTCGGGGTCAGGTCTTCCATGGCGTCCTCCACACCTATTCGTCAAACAACTGGCCTTTGACCGCCCGGGAAAAGCCCCGGAACTCGGCGATCTGCTGGCCGTCCTGGTTGGTCACTGTCACGTCATAGATGCCGCTGCGTCCGGTCAGGGAAATCTCGCGCGCGGTGGCGATCAGCGTGTCGCCCAGCCGTCCCGGCGCGGTGAAGCTGATCACGTTATGCTGCGCCACCGTGGACTGGTTGCGGCTGTTGCAGGCAAAGGCAAAGGCGCTGTCAGCCAGCATGAAGGTCACGCCGCCGTGGCAGATGCCATGGCCGTTGCAGTGATGCCGGGCGATGGTCAGCTCCAGCGTCGCCTCGCCCTCGTCCACATGGGTGATCTCCATCCCCGCCCATTTGGACGCATGGTCTTCGGCCCACATGGCAGCGGCGGATTTCTCGGCACGTTCTTTCGGGGTCATGGTCATTTGCCCTTGAACACGGGCGCGCGTTTTTCCAGGAAGCTGGCGACGCCTTCCGCATAATCGGCGCTTTCGCCGCAGGTCTTCATCGCGTCCGCCTCGATCTCCAGCTGGTCAGACAGCGTGTTGACCGCCGCCGCCTGAATGCACTGTTTGGTCAGGCCCAGGCCCAGCGTCGGGCCATTTGCGAATTTCTCTGCCATCGCGCGGGCCTCTGCCATCAGCGCGTCATCCGGCAGCGCCTTCCAGATCAGGCCCCAGTCCTCGGCCTTTTTCGCGGGCAGCGGTTCGGCGGTCAGTGCCAGCCCCTTGGCGCGGGCCTCGCCCAGCAGCCGCGGCAGATGCCAGCTGCCGCCGGTATCCGGGATCAGGCCAACCTTGGAGAACGACTGGATGAACTTGGCGCTTTCCGCCGCCAGCACCACGTCGCAGGCCAGCGCCAGATTGGCCCCTGCCCCGGCCGCCACGCCATTGACGGCACAGATCACCGGGACGTCCAGCGAGCGGATGAGGTTCACAAGTGGCGCGTAAAAGGTCCGCACCGTGTGCCCGAGATCGGGGGGACCATCCATCTTGCGCGGGTCGCGGTCGCCAAGATCCTGACCTGCACAAAAGCCACGGCCAGCGCCGGTCAGCAGCACTGCACGGGCGCCGCTGTCACGCGCGGCTTCAAGGGTGGCGCGCAAGGCGTGGTGCATCTCTTCGTTGAAAGAGTTCAGCCGGTCCGGGCGGTTCAGGGTGATTTCCACCCAGTTTTCGTGGTCCTTCACCAGCAGCGTCTCAGACATCACAGCGCCTCCCTCGTACATGTGTTAACAAAGACCTTGCATAAACCGACCGGTTGGTCAATATATTTGGAGCTTCTCACCTCAGACCGAACCACATTGGTTCAGATGCAAAGGATCGCGCTCATGAGCCTTCTTGATGTTTCCAGCTTTGTTGCGGGCCAATGGGTTGCACCGGGGGCTGGCGCGCGCAACATCGCCAGCGCCATTACCGGCGCACCTCTCGCCCAGGCCGGCAATGATGCGCTGGATGTGCAGGCAATGCTCGACCATGCCCGCACGGTGGGCGGTCCCTCTTTACGCAAGCTGACATTCCACGACCGCGCCCGGATGCTGAAGGCGCTGGCAGGCCACCTGAACCAGCACAAGCAGGCGCTCTATGATCTCAGCTTTGACACCGGTGCCACCCAGTCCGACCACATGATCGACATCGACGGCGGCATCGGCACCATGTTCGTCTTCGCCTCCAAGGGGCGCCGCGAAATGCCGGACGGGCATGTTTATCTGGACGGCGATGTGGAGCAGCTCTCCCGCAACGGCACCTTCCTCGGTCAGCATATCTGCACGCCATTGCAAGGGGTTGCAGTGCATATCAACGCCTTCAACTTCCCGGTCTGGGGGATGCTGGAGAAGCTGGCGCCGACCCTGCTCGCGGGGGTTCCGGCCATCGTGAAACCGGCGACCGCCACCTGCTATGTCACCGAGCTGGCGGTGCGGCTGATGCTGGACTCGGGCCTCCTGCCCGACGGGGCACTACAGCTGGTGTCCGGCGGCCTCGGCGACATGCTGGACCATCTGACCATGCAGGATGTGGTCAGTTTCACCGGCTCGGCGCAGACCGCGCTGAAGCTGCGGGCGAACCCGGTGATCCTGGAAAACTCGGTCCGTTTTGTGGCCGAACAGGACAGCCTCAACGCGTCGATCCTGGGCCCGGACGCGCAGCCCGGAACGCCGGAGTTTGACCTGTTCGTCAAGGAGGTCAGCCGTGAGATGACCACCAAGGCAGGTCAGAAATGCACCGCCATCCGCCGCATCATCGCGCCGCAGGCGCAGGTGGACGCGGTGATCGAGGCGCTCTCTGCCCGCCTGGCCAAAACCCAGATCGGCGACCCGCGTCTGGAAACCACCCGCATGGGCGCGCTGGTCTCCAACAGCCAGAAGCGTGACGTGCTGGAAAAGGCGGAAATCATCGGCCAGGAAGCTGAGCGCGTCTTTGGCGATCCCGAGAACTTCACCGTCGATGGTGCAGACGCCGAGAAAGGCGCCTTTGTGCCGCCGATGCTGTTCCACTGCGCCGACCCGGACCATGCCCAGCGGATCCATGACACCGAGGCCTTCGGCCCCGTCTCCACCATCATGGGCTACCGCGATCTGAGCCATGCGATTGCTCTCGCCAATCGCGGTGAAGGCTCGCTGGTCGCCTCGGTCATCACCCATGATACTGAGGTGGCCCGAGAGGTCGCGCTGGGGGCTGGCGCCTACCACGGGCGGCTTTATTTCAACAACCGCGACTCGATGAAGGAATCGACCGGCCATGGTTCCCCCCTGCCCCACATGGTGCATGGCGGCCCGGGCCGTGCCGGCGGTGGCGAGGAGCTGGGCGGCGTGCGCGGCGTCAAGCATTACATGCAGCGCACCGCCATTCAGGGCTCACCCGATATCCTGTCTGCGATTGGCAAGACATGGGTCCCCGGCGGCACCGAGATCAAGGGCCCGGCACATCCGTTCACCCGCAAATTCGGCGAGCTGGCGATTGGCGAGACCCTGCACACCGCGCCGCGCACCGTGACGCTGGAGGATATCGAGACCTTCGCCCATTTCACCGGCGACACCTTCTATGCGCACATGGACGACGCCGCCGCCAAGCGGAACCCGTTCTTCCCGGGCCGCGTGGCGCATGGCTACCTGCTGTTGTCGTTTGCGGCGGGCATGTTCGTGCAGCCGGACGAAGGCCCAGTTCTGGCCAACACCGGCCTCGACTCCCTGCGCTTCATGAAGCCGGTTTCGGCAGGTGACAGCATCAGGGTGCGCCTGACGGTGAAGAAAAAAACTCCCCGCAACGAGGACTACGGCGAAGTGCGCTGGCATGTCACCCTGACCAATCAGGACGACGAGATTGCCGCCGAATATGAGCTGCTGACGATGAATGCCTTCTGACAGGTGTTTGCAGTGAAACACTCGCCCGGTCTGGCCTAACCGGCCCGGGCGATTTATCTATTCTATATGACCGACACGCAGACCCTCTGGTTTGACACCGCCGTAACCGCCCTCAGCGATCCGCAGAACCAGCGGGTGTGGTCGATTATTGTCTCGCTGTTTGGCGATCTGGCGCAGCGCGAGGGGGATCAGATCGGCGGCAGCGCCCTCACCCGGATCATCACACCGATGGGTATCAAGCCCGAGGCGATCCGCGTGGCGCTGCACCGGCTGCGCAAGGATGGCTGGATCGACAGCACACGCTCGGGCCGGGCGTCGGTCCATTTCCTGACGCCGATGGGGCGCAGCCAGTCCGCCGCCGTCACCCCGCGCATCTATGCGCCAACCACCGTGCCCCCCGCCGACTGGCACCTGCTGGTGGCTGCGGATGGACAGAACAGCGCGCTGGATGCGCTGGTGCAGCAGCCCAATTATGTCGCGATCAACCGTTCGACCCTGCTGGGTCACGGTCCGCTGCCGCAGGGTCGGGACAATTTCCTTGTGGTGGAACAGCCGGAATTGACGGTGCCCGATTGGCTGCGGGACCGGCTGTTTCCCGATGACCTGAGACAGGCCTGCGCCCGGCTCGACACCACGTTGAGCGGTCTGACACCGCCAAAGATGACCGAGCCAGGCGCGCTTGATCCGGCGCAGATTGCCACGCTGCGGACCCTGATCGTGCACCGCTGGCGGCGTGTGGTGCTGCGCCACCCCGACCTGCCGCCACGGTTTCACCCCGCGGACTGGACCGGGGAGCATTGCCGCCAGCGCGTGGCAACCCTGTTGCAGCACCTGCCGCGCCCCCGGCTTGGCGCCGGTGGTGAACTGCTTCAGCCCGAAGAGCCCTGAGGCGCGCATTTGCGCCACCGCCGCCCTGGCGGCACACGCATTGGCAGACGGTTTCCCCTTTACAAACCCCGGCGAGAAATCTACCCAAAACCGGAGATGGTTCCCAAGACCCAAAAGCGGTCACGGGATGAAAAGGGAACGCGGTGTGGTGTAGCCATCAGGCGCCGAATCCGCGACTGCCCCCGCAACTGTGAGCGGTGAGCGACCTCGATTGACCACTGGCGCTGGCGCCGGGAAGGCCGAGGCCCGCAGCAACCCGCAAGTCAGGAGACCTGCCATCGACTGGAAACCTATTGACCGGGCGGGGTGTTCCGGCGGGCAGGACGATTTTGCGTGGCGCTGAGGCATTGCTGATCCCCTTCCCCCTCTTCACCTGACCGGATTGCGCGGAGGGCGCTATGGACGGGACAGCACGGCACCGTATTCTGGTGTGCACATCCTGCAAGGGCGCGACCCCGGGCAGCCGTCCGGGGCCGGAGCTGATTGCGGCCCTGCGCCGTGAACTCGACCGGCGTGGCAGCGCGGCGATCGAGGTTGCCGGCGTGGCCTGTATGGCCGGATGCAGCCATCCCTGTACCGTCGGATTTCAGGCGGATGGCAAGGCAAGCTATGTCTTTGGCGATCTCAGCCCCGAGGAGGATCTCGCCGATCTCCTGAGTTTCACCGATCTCTACCAGATGCTGGCTGACGGCTGGTGCAGTTCGGTTGACCGCCCCGGAAAACTGCGCCGTTGCACATTGTCGCGCATCCCGGCCCTGGTACCGGCCGCTGCGATCCCGGCGCCCGCCATCGCCCCCCCTGCGGCGCTGCAACAGGTGGAGCCTGCCGAATGACTGCTGCTGCCGTAACCGTGACCGATGTCAGCTGGGGGCCGGGCCGCATGGCTCCGCTGATCCTGCATCCGACCAGTTTTCATCTGGACGCGGGCCGGGTGCTGGGCGTGGTGGGGCCGAATGGGGCCGGCAAATCCAGCCTGCTGCGGGTGATCTACCGGTTCAACCAGCCGCGCAGCGGCAGGGTTGAGGTCGGCGACAGCGACATCTGGGCCCTTCCGCCCAAGGCCGCAGCGCAGCGCGTTGCCGCTGTCTTGCAGGAACAACCCACCGATTTTGCCCTGACCGTGGCCGAGATTGTCGCGCTGGGGCGCGCGCCCTACCGGTCCGGTTTTGCCACGCCGGGCGCCCGCGATGCGGCGATTGTCGACCGGATGCTCCATCGTCTGGAACTGGGCGAGATGGCCGATCGTGCCTTTGGCACCCTGTCGGGCGGCGAACGTCAGCGGGTCATGGTGGCGCGTGCGCTGGCGCAGGAGCCGGCCCTGCTGGTGCTGGACGAACCTACCAACCATCTGGACATTCGCCATCAGCTTGATGTGCTGGAGCTGATCCGGGATCTCGACGTGACCATCATCACCAGCCTGCATGATCTGAACATAGCAGCCGGGGTCTGCGACGACATCCTGCTGATGGCGCAGGGCCGCACGCTGGCCTTTGGCGCACCGCGCGACGTTCTGAGCGAAGATACCGTTAGCGAGGTCTTCAACGTCGCTGCGAGGCGCGAGACACTTGCCCCCTCCGGGCAGGATCACCTTACCTTTCATCTCCCTGTTTCATAAGGACACCACCTGATCATGTTTGCCCGCCTTTCCACTGTGATGCCGCTGCTTGCCGCCACCCTACTTGGTGCCTCCCTGGCCCCGGCGGCGCAGGCCGAGACCACCGTGCAGAGCTGCAACCGCAGTGTCAGTTTTGCGACACCGCCAAAACGCGCGGTCTCCAACGACGTCAATCTCACCGAAATGATGCTGGCACTGGGTCTGGCTGACCGCATGGTCGGCTACACCGGTATTTCCGGCTGGAAAACGCTGGATCCGGTCATGCGCGCAGGCGTGGCGGAGCTGCCGGAACTATCGGCCAAATACCCCTCCAAGGAAGTGCTGATCGGCGCCGGTGCGGATTTCTACTTTGCCGGCTGGAACTACGGCATGAAAGTGGGCGGAGAGGTCACACCCGAGACACTCGCGCCGTTTGACATCAAGGTCTATGAGCTGACCGAGAGCTGCATTCACATCGGCGAAAAAGCCAAGGTCAGCATGGATGACATGTATAATGACCTGCTGAATCTGGGCCGGATCTTTGCGGTCGAGGACACCGCCGAGGCGCTGGTGGCCGGCTATAAGGACGAGCTTGCCGCCTTTGCCAAGGACCGCCCCGAGACGGGTGAGCCGCTGCGGGTCTTTGTCTATGACAGCGGCGAGGATTCGCCCTTTACCGCCGGGAAATACGCCATGCCCACCGCGCTGATCGAGGCCGCGGGCGGCAGCAATGTGATGGATGATCTGGAGAAAAGCTGGGCCACCGTCACCTGGGAAGCCGTGGTCGAGCGCAACCCCGAAGTGATTGTCATCGTCAACTACGGCTCGGTCACCGCCGAGGAAAAACGCGCCTTCATGCGGGGCAACCCGGCCTTTGCCGAGATCGACGCGGTGAAGAACGACCGTTTCGTGACGCTGGAATATGTCGAAGCCACACCGGGTCCGCGCAATATCCGCGCGATCAAGACACTGGCCACCGGTTTTGACGCCGCCCGCGCGGATGCGGTAAGCAACTGATATGTCCACAGCCGACGCACATCACGCATCTGAGCCGCGCCTGAGCGCGCGTGCCCGGCGGCGCCTGCGCGGGCGGCTGGCCTGGATCCTGGGCGGGGCCGTGCTGACGGCCCTGACCCTGTCGATTGCGGTCTCCGTGGGCGCGGTCGGCATCCCGCTGACCTCCGTCTGGGGGATCATCGCCGACAAGCTGGGCGGCGGATCGGGCGCCGATTTCGCCGCAGGCTGGACCAAGGGTCAGGCGGCCATCGTCTGGGATATCCGGTTTCCCCGCGCGCTGCTTGCGATGATGGTCGGGGCCGGTCTGGCCATGGTGGGTGCCAGCCTTCAGGCGGTGACCCGCAACCCGCTGGCAGATCCGCATCTGCTGGGCATTTCGGCCGGCGGTGCCTTTGGTGCCATTCTGGCGCTGCTGCACACCGGGTTGTTTCTCGGGCTTCTCACAGTGCCCTTGCTGGCCTTTGTCGGCGCATTGGGCGCAACCGCGCTGGTCCTTGCGGTCTCCCGCTTTGCCGAGGCGACAACCGCTGACCGGCTGGTTCTGGTTGGCGTGGCGGTCTCCTTTGTCATCATGGCAGGCGCCAATATTCTGATTTTCCTTGGAGATCCGAGAGCGACCCATACCGTGGTGTTCTGGATGCTGGGCGGGCTTGGCCTCGCGCAGTGGAGCCACCTGGCCTATCCGCTGGTGGTGCTGCTGCTCTGCGGGGGGTGGCTCTGGTCCCGCTCTGGCGATCTCAATGCGATGACCGTCGGTGACGAAACGGCAACAACCCTGGGCATACCGGTGGCGCGGTTCCGGCTGATGACCTTTTGCGTCGGCGCGCTGGTCACCGGGGTGATGGTGGCCTTTTCCGGAATGATCGGCTTTGTCGGGCTGATCGTCCCGCATGTGGCACGGCTGATCGTTGGCGGTGATCACCGCCGGGTGCTGCCGGTCTCGGCACTATTCGGCGGGCTGTTTCTGGTCTCTGCCGATATCGCCGCCCGCACCCTGATGGCGCCAGAGGACATGCCGATCGGGCTGGTCACCGGGCTGGTCGGCGGCGTCTTCTTTATCTGGCTGCTGCGGCGGCGCTAAGGTCGCCCGATCCCAAAGAAGGCCCCCATCGCTGACGGGGGCCTTTTGCAATTATCAGCCTCAGGCCGCGGCAACGACGATCATCTCCACCAGAAACTCGGGGCGCGCCAGCTTTGCCTCGCCGCAGGCCCGGGCCGGGGTATGCCCCTCGGGCACCCAGGCGTCCCACACCTCGTTCATCGCAGCAAAATCGGCCATGTCAGACAGCCAGATGGTGCATTGCAGGATACGTGATTTGTCGCTGCCCGCCTCTGCCAGCAGCCGGTCGATATTGTCGAGGCAATCCTGCGTCTGCTGCGCGACGCTGGCCCCGGCGGTGCCGACCTGACCGGCCAGATAGATGGTATCGCCATGTTTGACGATCTGGCTCATGCGGGGGCCGGTGTGGCTGCGTTCAATCTGTGTCATGTGATCCTCGTTCGGTGTCGGCCGCGCCGACAGGGCGGGTCCGCACCATGGATACCGCCCCATCGAAAGCAAGGCAATGCGCAGGGCAAGCGGTTCAAATACCGCACAAATTTCGATATCTGAATTCATCCTTGCCCAAAAGAGAAGCGCGCCCCTATAGTTTCCCCTGCGGAACACAGGGCGCGTATTGCCGGGGTCACGACCAGCCCCCTAGCGTCGACACCACGCGGGCATGACCGGCGACGTTCCAAAGAACCTGCACCAACGCAGGGCCATCGACAGGGGGAAATGACATGACACAGACCAAGACCAGCGCGCGGATGTCGCGCCGCCACTTTCTGCTCAGCTGTGCCGCCGGGGCGCTGACCGTCGGGCTTGCCGCCTCGCTGCCGCTTCGGGCCACAGCGGCCGAGCCGATCAAGGTTGCAGGCATCTACACCGTGCCCGTCGAACAGCAATGGGTCAGCCGGATCCATGTTGCCGCCCTCGCCGCAGAGAACCGTGGCGACATCACCTATACGTTTTCCGAAAACACCTCGAACACCGATTATCCGCGCGTGATGCGCGAATATGCCGAACAGGGGCACAAGCTGATCATCGGTGAGATCTTCGGCGTTGAGGCAGAGGCCCGCGAGGTGGCGGCAGATTATCCCGATGTGGCCTTCCTGATGGGCTCTTCCTTCAAGGAGGATCCGGCGCTGCCCAATCTGGCGGTCTTCGACAACTACATTCAGGATGCCTCCTACCTGTCGGGGATTGTGGCCGGGGCCATGTCGGAGAGCGGCAATATCGGCATGGTCGGCGGGTTTCCCATTCCTGAGGTGAACCGCCTGATGCACGCCTTTATGGCGGGTGCGCGGGAGATGAACCCCGATATCAAATTCCAGGTCTCGTTCATCGGCAGCTGGTTCGATCCGCCCAAGGCCAAGGAAACCGCATTCGCCATGATCGAGAACGGTGCCGATATGCTCTATGCGGAACGCTTTGGCGTCTCCGACGCGGCCAAGGAGAAGGGCGTGCTGGCCATTGGCAATGTGATCGACACCCAGAGCGACTATCCTGACACGGTGGCGGCATCGGCGCTGTGGCATTTTGAGCCGACGCTGGATGCGGCCATCGCCAAGGTGCGCGACGGCAGTTTCACCGCTGCCGACTATGGCATCTATTCCTTCATGAAGGAGGGCGGAGCCTCGCTGGCGCCTTTTGGCACCTTTGAGGGCAAGATCCCGCAGGAGGCACTGGATCTGATCGCCAGCCGCAGCGCAGCGATCAAGGATGGCTCTTTTGTGGTGGAGATCAACGACACCGAGCCCGGCTCCTCCTGAGCAGCTGCGCATGACGCCGGACCAGACGGCGCAGGCATCGGGCAGTGGCCCGGTGCTGCGCCTGCAACACATCACCAAGCATTTTGGCAGCGTCACCGCAAATGATGACGTGAGCTTTGACCTTTTTGCAGGCGAGGTGATCGCCCTGCTGGGAGAGAACGGCGCGGGCAAGACCACGCTGATGAATATTCTGTTCGGACAATACACGGCGGACGCTGGCGGCGTGGAACTGTTCGGCACGGCCCTGCCCCCCGGTGCACCGCGCGCCGCGCTGGATGGCGGCGTCGGCATGGTGCATCAGCATTTCACGCTGGCGGATAATCTGACGGTCTGGGAGAATATCACCCTTGGCGTCGAGCCGCTGCTGGGTCTGGGCCTGCGGGCAGGACCGGCAAAGGCCCGTATCCGCGCGCTGGCGGAGCAGTTTCATCTGAAAGTCGATCCCAACGCCAAGGTCTCGCGGCTCACCGTCGGCGAACGCCAGCGGGTGGAAATACTGAAGGCGCTGTACCGCGATGCCCGGATCCTAATTCTGGACGAGCCCACAGCGGTTCTGACACCGCAGGAGACCGATGCGCTGTTTGCCACGCTGCGCGAAGCCATCGCCCGTGGTCTGTCGGTGATCTTCATCTCGCATAAGCTGCATGAGGTGATGGCAATCTCCGACCGCGTGCTGGTGCTGCGCCATGGCCGGCTGGTGGCCGAGCGGCGTACCGCCGAGACCAGCCGTGACGAACTGGCGGCGCTGATGGTGGGGGCAGAAGTGACGCCGGCGGATTTCACCGCCAACGCCCCCGGCCCTGCCTTGTTGCAGCTGCATGAGGTCTCCACCCCCAGCATCGGGGCAACACCCGGATTGCAGCGCGTGTCACTGGAACTGGCGGCGGGTCAGATCACCGGATTGGCCGGGGTGTCCGGCAATGGTCAGGCCGCGCTTTCTGATCTGGTCTCGGGGCTGATCACGCCGCAGTCCGGCAGGCTGACCCTGAACGGCGCCGCCCCGGCAGGCTGGTCCCCGCGTGAGGCGATCAACAGCGGGATCGCCCGCATCCCCGAAGACCGGCACAAGACCGGCACGATTGCCGATTTTGACCTGACCGAAAACGCGATCCTTGAAACCTATGCGACCCGCTTCAGCCGCCGTGGCTGGCTCGACTGGCGGGCCGCGCGTGACTTCGCCAGGACGGTGATCGCAGGCTATGACGTGCGCTGTCCCGGCCCCGACACGCGGATCCGGCTGCTGTCGGGCGGCAATATGCAAAAGCTGATCCTTGGCCGTGTGCTGGAACAGGCCCCGCAGATCATTCTGGCCAACCAGCCGGTGCGCGGGCTGGATATCGGCGCGGTCACCTATGTGCATGAACAATTGGCCAAAGCCTGCGCGCGCGGGGCGGCGGTTCTGCTGATTTCCGAGGATCTGGACGAAATCATGCAGCTTTCCGATGTGATCCATGTGATCAGCGAAGGGCGTCTGAGCCCCGGTTTTGCCCGTGGCAGCAAACAGCCCGAGGAACTGGGCGCCTGGATGGCCGGCCATGGGTTTGACGATCGGTCGGATGCCCCACAGACGGAGGATGGCCATGCGGCTTGAACCGATTGCCGCGCCAAGCTGGCAGCGGCGGCTGCTGCCGCCTGCCCTTGCACTGCTGGCGACATTTGTCATTGCTGCCGCGCTTGCACAGGTCGCCGGGGGGGAACCGCTGTCGATCTTTGGCCTGATCCTGAGCGGGGCATTCGGGTCGAAATTTGCGCTGCTTGAGACCTTGAACCGCGCAACCCCGCTGATTTTCACCGGTCTGGCGGTTGCGGTCGCCTTTCGTGCCAAGCTCTGGAATATCGGAGCCGAGGCGCAGCTCTATGCTGGGGCTGTGATCACCGTTGTTCTGGGCACCGGCGCGCTGAACCTGCCTGCACCGCTGTTGCTGCCCCTGCTTGGTGCGGCGGCTTTGATCGCGGGGGCGGTGCTGCTGCTGGGGCCTGCGCTGCTCAAAACGCGGCTGGGGGTGGATGAGGTGGTCACCACGCTGCTGTTCAACTTCATATTCCTGTTGTTCGTCTCCTACCTGCTGGAAGGGCCGCTAAAGGATCCGATGGGCATGGGCTGGCCAAAATCACCCCGGCTAAGCGCCGACGCGCGGCTGCCCCGGGTGGTGGACGGGCTGCGGCTGCACTGGGGGTTTGCGCTGGCGCTGATTTCAGCGCTGGTGATCTGGGTGATCAACACCCGCACCACGCTGGGCTATGAGATACGCGCAGTTGGCCAGAACGCCGAAGCCGCGCGATTTGCAGGCATTCCGGTCACAAAGGTGATCCTGAAAACCGCGCTGTTGTCCGGCGGGCTGGCCGGGCTGGCGGGCTATTCAGAGGTGGCCGGCCTCAAGGGGGCGCTGACGCTCGATCTCAGCCCCGGTTTTGGCTACACGGGCATCGTTGTGGCCATGCTGGCGCTGCTGCATCCGATTGGCGTGGTTTTTGCAGCGCTGTTTGTCGCCGCGATCTTTGTCGGAGCGGACAGTATGAGCCGCGCCGCAGGTGTTCCCAGCTATCTGGCCGATATCATGCTGGCCTCGGCTCTGCTGCTGATGGTGATGGCGATCCTGCTCAGCAAATTCCGGCTGCGGAGGGACTGAGATGGACATTCTCGAAATCCTGCTTTCCGCCAGCTTCTGGGCCGCTGCGATCCGCATCGCCTCGCCGCTGATCTTTGCCACGCTGGGGGAGCTGATCTGCGAACGGGCCGGCGTGCTCAATCTCGGGATCGAGGGGATCATGGTCGCGGGTGCCTTCTCCGGCTGGATCGCGGTCTGGGCCGGGCTGCCCCTTTGGGGCGGGGTTGGTGTGGCGCTGCTGACCGGCATGGCCTTTGGCCTGCTGCATGCGACGCTCAGCGTGCCTTTCGGGCTGTCGCAGCATGTGGTGGGCATCGGGCTGACACTGCTGGCGACGTCGCTGACCTTCTACACCTACCGCGTGGTGCTGCCGGAGGTGTCCTCGCCCCCCAAGATCGAGGCGTTTCAGCCCTATGAAATCCCGCTGCTGTCGGATCTGCCGCTGATCGGCCCGGCCCTGTTTTCACAGACGCCGCTGACCTATGCCGCCTTCGTGCTGGCGGCGCTCTGTGCCTATGTGCTCTACCGAACGCCGCTGGGGCTGGCGGTGCGCGCGGCGGGTGAGAACCCATCGGCAGTGGCCGCACAGGGGCTGTCAGTGACCGCGATCCGCATGGGGGCGGTGGTGGTGGGCAGCGGCCTGATGGCGGTGGGAGGCGCGTTCCTGACGCTTTCGGCCTTTGACAGTTTCTTTTTCGATATGGTGAACGGGCGCGGCTGGATCTGCATTGCGCTGGTGGTCTTTGGCGCGTGGCGACCGGGCAAGGCAGTGTTGGGCGCCATCCTCTTTGCCGCCTTTGATGCCTTGCAGATCCGCCTGCAACAGACCGGGATCGGCGCGGTCGTGCCCTACCAGCTGTTCCTGATGATGCCCTATATTCTGTCGATACTGGCGTTGGTCGTGATGTCGCGCCGCGCCGAGGTGCCTGCCGCATTGATGGTGCCATTCAACAAGGGAGAAAGATGATGTTGGATCTGTTGATCAAGGGCGGCACGCTGCCCGATGGCTCGGTCGCGGATATCGGCATCACCGGTGACATCATCACCGAGGTGGCGCCGTCCATTGACGCGGCGGCCAGAGAAACCATCGAGGCCAGCGGCGATCTGGTCACGCCCCCCTTTGTCGATCCGCATTTCCACATGGATGCGACGCTCTCCTACGGGCTGCCGCGGGTCAATTCCTCTGGCACACTCCTGGAGGGGATCAGCCTTTGGGGAGAGCTGCGCGAGGAGGCCAGTGTCGAGGATATGGTCAGCCGCGCCCTGACCTATTGCGACTGGGCGGCCAGCATGGGGCTGCTGGCGATCCGCACCCATGTCGATACCACGCCCGACCACCTGCGGGGCGTGACCGCGATGCTGGAGGTCCGCGAGGCGGTCAAGGAGTACATCGACCTGCAATTGGTCGCCTTTCCGCAGGATGGGTTGTACCGGGCGCCAAATGGTCGCGATAACCTGATCCGCGCGCTGGATATGGGCGTCGATGTGGTGGGCGGCATTCCGCATTTCGAACGCAGTATGCAGGATGGTGCGGAGTCTCTGGGCGATCTATGCAAGATCGCTGCGGATCGTGGGTTGCAGGTCGACATCCATTGTGACGAAACCGATGATCCGCTGTCGCGACACATCGAGACACTGGCGCAGGAGACGCTGCGCCACGGCTTGCAGGGGCGCGTGGTCGGCAGCCATCTCACCTCCATGCACTCGATGGACAACTACTACGTCTCCAAGCTGTTGCCGCTGATTGCCGAAGCCGGGATTGCCGCCATCCCCAATCCACTGATCAACATCGTCTTGCAAGGTCGCCACGACAGCTTTCCCAAGCGGCGCGGCCTGACCCGCGTGAAGGAATTGCTGGCCCATGGCGTAACGGTGGGCTGGGGGCAGGATTGCGTACTGGATCCCTGGTATAGCCTTGGCACCGGCGACATGCTGGACGTGGCTTTCATGGGGATGCATGTGGCGCAGATGACCCACCCGGACGAGATGGCGCAGTGTTTCACCATGGTGACCGAGAACAATGCCGCGATCATGGGGCTGGACGGCTATGGGCTGAAGAAAGGCGATCGCGCCTCGTTGGTGGTGCTGGATGCGGCGACCCCGACCGAGGCACTGCGCCTGCGGCCTGCCCGTCTGGCAGTGGTGGCAAAGGGCAAGGTGATCAGCCGCAGCGCGCGCGGCGATGCTGCGCTGTCGCTGCCCGGTCGCCCTGCACAGGTCCGGCGCCGCCACACCCTGCCGGGCTGATCCCCGTCATAGCAGCAGGTAAGGCAGGCCGGCGCCGGCCACCGCCAGCAGCGCCAGCGCCACCAGCATTACCAGCCCGTCGCGGGTCAGCATCGCGACGGCAAGGCTGCTGACCACCGCCCCCAGAGTGGAAGAGCTGAAGGGCACCAGTTCAAGAAACGGCATCGCCAGCCCAGAGAGGGCGCACAGGATACGCGGCACTGTGACAAAGGGCTGGCGCAGCAGGATCTTCACCCGCGCCTCGGTATGGCGATCGAGAAATCGGGCCATCCGGCGCATAGGCCCCAGCACCCTGCGCGCCCGCTCCGAGGAGATCCGCTGTCGGCGGAGCCAATCCGGCAGCCACAGGTGATCCCGGCCAAGCGCCATTTGCCCGGCGATGAGAAAGATCAGCAGCCCGCAGACAGTCGAGAACAGCGGCACGCCACTGAGCGGCGACACCACCGCCATCGCGGGCAGCAACAGGGTCGCCGCCATCGAGGAATGGCCAAGATCCTCGACAACCTCGGCAACGCTGATGCTGTCCTCTTCCAGCAATTCGGTCGTCGCCTCGATTATCTCGCCGACGGGATGGTCCTGCGCTGTCATTGTGATCTGCCTCCTGTCTGGCCTGCGGTGCGCGCTTCGGCGCTCTGTCCGACCTGTCACGCCTCGGGTTCCGTGTCTGTTCTGTGTCTCTGGAGAGCAAACGTTTCGACGCGCCTGCGGTTCCAGCGAGCGCCGGACAATGCGCACGACAACACCGCTCGCTCCCGAGGCAGGTCAGGTGTTTTTCTTTGACTGCCAGCAGCTTCGGCGGGAACCGATCCGGCAGCAGAGGCGTTAGCCCAGCGCAACCCCGTGACGAGACGGGGCAGGCCCCGCCAGATCGGGGCCACCCGGGGCCGCGACTGGGCTTTGCCCGCGCCCCATACTCCGCCGGTGCGACACCGGCCCCGACTTTCGGGACTGATACTTGGATCTGACACCGGCGTTCGCGCCGCGAAACAAAAGGAATTTGACATGCGACTGATTATTGCCGCTCTTGCCCTGGCCGGTCTGGCTGCCTGCGAAACAACCGAGGGCTTTGGCCGTGACGTCTCCGACCTTGGCGACGCGATCACCGAGGAATCTCAGGAAGCACAGTAAAGCGCCGCCCGATTCATGCCCCGTCAGACCAGTTCTGGCGGGGTTTTTCTGTCCGATCCCGCGCGCATCCGGATATTGCGGTGCTGATGGCGGTCGGCGGTTGACGTTCCCCGTAACTCGAAGAACCATTGCAGCGCGATCAATGGCCTGACGGGTATTACAACCAGCGGGCCACGCGCCCCTTTCCGATGCGTTCCAGACCGAGGATGCCAATGCCCCACCGCCCTGCCCGCCGCTCCCCCCATCCCGTCGGCACCGCCGCCCGGCCCCTGGCCCGGGCATTCCGTCAATCCCGGCTTGCGCTGCTTCTGAGTGTCATGGCGCTGACATTCTGCCTGTTGCTGCCGCATCCCGGCGCCGCTCAGGCGACCAGCGATCCGGTGCAGACCGACAGCGCAATCCAGCTCGATAGCAAAGCTGCCCCGGACGCCCAGATCCGCCGCAGGATTGTCCAGCTGCTGGGAGAAATCGACGGCTTCGACAAGGTGAGGGTCTCTGTGTCAAGTGGCGTTGTGACCCTGTCGGGCGAGGTTCTGGACAATCCGCGCCAGACCCAGCTGACCACGATGGTCGAACGCATTGACGGTGTCGTGGCGATCGAAAACCGGACCGCGATCAATGGGCGGCTTGATGAGCGGCTCGACTCGGCCTTTTCCCGGCTGAAGGAGCGGACCCGAAATATCATTGCCAATGCACCGATTTTCTTTGTCGCGATGCTGGTTTTCGTGATGATTTCCGCCTTCGGCTGGCTGCTGACGACGCGGCTGCGGATCTGGAAGCGTCTGGCGCCAAACTCCTTTATCGCGGAGGTCTATAGCGGTGTGGCGCGCATTGCCTTTATCGTCCTGGGGCTGGTGGTGGCGCTGGATATCCTCAACGCAACAGCGCTGCTGGGGGCCGTATTGGGGGCCGCGGGTGTTGCTGGTCTGGCGGTTGGTTTTGCGGTGCGCGACACGGTGGAGAATTTCATCGCCTCTATCCTGCTCAGCCTGCGGCAACCGTTTCGACCGAATGATTTTGTCGAGATTGCAGGCGATATGGGGACCGTTGCCCGGCTGACCTCACGCGCAACCATCCTGATCTCACCCGAAGGCAACCATATCCGCATCCCCAATGCGACCGTCTTCAAGGGCCGGATCGTCAACTACACCCGCGATGCCAACCGGCGGTTCGAGTTTGAACTGGGTGTTGATGCCGACGCCGATCTGGCCGCGGCCCTGTCGACGGCGGTTGATGCCCTGCAATCGCTGCCCTTTGTCCTGCGGGATCCATCGGTTGGTGCCTGGGTCAAGGAGGTTGGCGATTCAAATGTGATCCTGACCTTCACCGGCTGGGTCGATCAGACCCAGAGTAGTTTTCAAAAAGCCCGTGGCGAGGCCATTCGGATTGCCAAGACCGCGCTGGAAAGCAATGGGTTTGGCCTGCCGGAGCCGATCTACCGCCTGCGTGTTGATGCTCGGGACGCCGCGAGCCTGCTACCCGTGGCCCAGCAGCAATCGCAGAAGGCCCCGGCACCTAAACCTGCCGCCGCCCCGGCCGAGACCCCCCTGCCGGCAGCGTCGGATCCAGCCCGTGTCGAGGACGCCAATGAGGAGGCCGCCGCCCGCGAACGCAACGCCCCCGATGGTGGCGGCGACCTGCTGAGCGACGGGCCGAACGCGGAGTGATAACGCCAATCGCCACGGCCAGATGGCAATGCGGCAATATGGGAGGGCGGAACAAATTATTCAGGTTCTGCGTTGCGCTTGGAAAAGAGGAGCACCCCATGGCCGACGACCACAGCGCATCCATCAAGAAGGAAGACACCTATGAGGCCCTGCGCGACAAGGGCTATGGCAAGTCGAAGGCTGCCGCCATAGCCAACGCGCAGGCAAATGATGACATGTCCCCATCTGAAAAGGGCGGTAAGGCGCCCCCATATGAGGACTGGACCAAAGACGAGCTGATGGACCGCGCCCGCGAGCTGGATATCGACGGACGCTCGACTATGAACAAGGACGCGCTGATCGAGGCGCTGCGCAGCGCCTGACCGCGCCCATACGCCAACAAGGAGAGATTATATATGGTAGAATATGCTGGCATCGGCGGGCTGATCGTCCTGCTGCTATCCATCTGGGCAATCGTGTCGATTGTCGGGTCCAACGCAGGCACCGGCAAGAAAGTCATCTGGGTTGTTTTCGTGCTGATCCTGCCGATCCTTGGCTTCATCTGCTGGCTGCTCTTCGGCCCCCGCGCGCGAAGGGCATAAACACATCTGACCGAAGCCTGAAACGTTAAAAAATGGCGCTGCCCCAACACGGGACAGCGCCATTTTTCGTGATCGCGCGACGTGCTGACGATCAGGTATTGATCTGAAGCACGTGGTGCACGCCGACATCCGGATGGCCCTCGGTCTCGCTCAGGCTGGCGCGCAGCAGCTTCAGGCCGACCAGAACGGCGTTGCCCTGCGAGGCCCAGACCGCTGCTTCACGCGGGGTCATCTTGAGCAATGTCACCTTTGGGTCGTCACGGCCCTTTTCAAACCAGGCGCCGACGGCAAAGCTCCACAACTCGTCGAGCTTATCGGGGTCATTGGTGACCTCCAGCGGTCCGCGCACGCTTGCGTGATAATCCTGACCGTCGGAGACAAGGGTCAACTGGGCGTCGGCACCAAGGCCGATTGCCCGGACCAGATCGCTGTCGGAGGAGCTGATGAACCAGATCGCGCCATTCTCTGCATCCGCGAAATGCGTCATCGGCTGCGGATGCTGGTCGCTGTCACGCACAGCCAGCATCGAAGTGCGGCGTTTCTCCAGCTGGTGCCACAGTTGAGAGATCGCCTCCTGCTGGGTTTCGGTCTGTCGTGCCATGTCAAAACTCCTTTCGTCTCAATTCGATAGGCGGGGTCAGAGTGTCACCCCGCGCAGTTTGCGGCCGCCTGTCCGGCAGCCAAACCACCGGACATCAGATGGAGGGGTCAGACTGAGGCGAAGAACTTATCCAGTTCGCGCTCAGCTTCTTCGCGGGCCTTGCCATATTTCGTTTGCAACAGGCCAAGCAGCTGTTCGCGGTCGCCCTTGGCCTTCTCGACATCATCATCTGTCAAATCGCCATAGGCCTCATGGAATTTGCCCTTCAGGGTTGCCCAGTTCCCTTTGATCTGTTGCTCGTTCATGTCTTGGCTCCTGTCATTTGGGTATCGTCGCCTAGTCAACGTGCCGGTATCGGCTTGGTTCCCCGAAATCTCAGCGGGTGCGCTATCGCCGATCGCGAGGACTGCTCTGGAGTCCGCGTCCCAGAGGGCGCTGCCATATCGGCGTTCATGATCGCGCGTTGGGCACCGCGAGGTGGAACAGACAGAAGTCCAGAGAGATCGGGAACCAACCGTCGCAGGCCGCGTTGGGACCACAAGCCATCCAAACAGAACGGGAGAGGCACATGACCGATCAACACACGACTTCACGCCACATCGAGCGCGCCAAGACACATGCGACGGAACTCGCGGAACAGGCGCAGGAGACGCTGCGCAGCGAGGCCAGAGCACGCGCGGAGCAAGCCCAGAGCAAAGCCGCAGGTGAGGCCGCCGCCGTTGCGCGTGCTGCTGATGCCGCTGCCTCCGAGCTGCCGCAAGGCTCGCTTCAGGCTCAGGCCGCCCAGCAGCTGGCTCAGGGGCTGGAGCAGGTTGCGGATACCATCCGGACAGCCGATCTGGAAAAAGTACTGCGCGATACCGGCGCTTTTGCCCGCAAGAACCCGATGCTGTTTCTGGGGGGGGCTGCGCTTCTCGGCTTTGCCGCAACCCGGTTCCTGAAGTCGACAGCGCCGGACGCCACGTCGGACCGCGCCGTCGCCGATGACGCGACAGGCGACCCATGGACCGCCTATGAGGCCGGTGACGGCTCCCCGGCCAGCGACAGTGACTACAGCCGTGGCGGCATGACGCAGAGCCCGACGCGGAGGGTTTCGTGATGGAAGATCAGAACACCTCTGCCAGCCCGTCACAGGCGCCGGGACTGCTGGTGACCGTGCTCAAACAGATGTCGCAGCTGGTTCAGGACGAGTTGCGACTGGCGCGGGCAGAACTGTCGCGCAACCTGTCGCGCGCCGGTGTTGCCATCGCGATGATCGCGGTGGGTGCCGTGCTGGCCATTGTGGGGCTGCATGTCCTTGCAGCCGCGCTTGTCGCCGCGATCACCGCTATGGGCCTTAGCGTCGGGACCGCCGCGCTGATCGTCGGCGGGCCGTTGATCGCCCTTGCCGTGGGGCTGGTTATGCTGGGCGTCAACCGCCTGTCACCCTCAGCCCTTATGCCGGATCGCAGCCTGCGGAACGTGCAACGCGACCTCAAGACCTTGAAGGAGACCACACGCCATGTCTGATGATACCGATCTGACCGAGCTTGAGACCGAAATCGCCCGTGACCGGGTGGCGCTGTCCAAATCCCTCGACACATTGGCGGCGAGCCTGTCGCCGGAGCGCATCGCGACGGAAGTTTCTGCAACCGCATCGCAATATGGCGGTGAGATTTCGCAGCAGCTGTGGTCGACCGCGCGTGCCAACCCGGCCGCGCTGGCGCTCGTCGGCACCGGCATCGCGCTGCTGATGTCGGGAGCCGGCAAGCGACGTGATCCGGAAGGACAGGCGCAACCGGCGGGACCGGTGACCGCTTCGACCAGCGCTGAGATGGCTCACGTGCCCAGCCCCGATGCGGGCCAGCGCAAAAGCCCCAGCGCCAGGCGTCTGCGTGCGGCGCTGGACCACGGGCTGGACAAACTGCCTCCCAAAGCGCGCAAGCAGGTGCGAAAGGCACGTCTTTCCGCGATCCAAATCCAGGAAGAACTGGAACGCAGAGCCGCAAAGCTCAGCCGCGCGTCGCAGGATGGCATCGCGGCGCAGCCACTGGTCGCCGGCGGTCTCGCCTTTGGTCTTGGCGCGATTGTCGCGGCCCTTCTGCCGCAAACCCGGCAGGAAGATGAACTGCTGGGCGACAAACGCGACGCCCTGATGGCTGAGGCGCGCGACACCCTGCAACAGGAGTTACGCAAGCTGGCCAACAAAGGCGAGGCCGCGCTGCACGACCAGCTCAGCCAAGGCCGCGAGGCGCTGGAAGCCTCTCTGAACTGACGCTAACCTCCCCTCTGGCCCGACCGGGCCGGAGGGTTTTCTCTCAGACAAGGCCATTCGCCATGCTCAATTCGATGCTGTCCGACCGTGCGGCGCGCATGATGCTGCTCATTCTGACGGCACTTGCCCTCGGCCTTGCACTCTATGTATCCAAACCGATCCTTGCGCCCATCATATTTGCCGTGGTGGTGGGGATTGTCGTCTCACCCATTGCCGACCGGCTACAGGGCATTGGCGTGGCCCGCGTGATCGTCGCGAGCAGCCTTCTGCTGTTCTCCTGCGCCATCATCGTGCTGCTGTTCCTGTCGCTGGAGCCCCTGATCTCGGGCGTTGTTGAAGATCTCCCCAAAATCAAACGTGAAATCAAAAGCTGGGTCTACATGATGTCCGGCCTCCTGCGCGGCATCGAAGCCATCAGCCAGGAGATTGAACAAACCGTCGGAACACGCGGCGCCGAGGCGGATGTGGCCAGCGGGTTTCCGACGCTGATGGATGCGCTCTGGGTGGCGCCCAACTTTGGTGCGCAGGTGTTTATCTTCATCGGCACGCTGTTCTTCTTCGTGCTGACACGTACGGATATCTATGCTGCTGCGGGGGCATTGGGCAAACGGCTCTACCGCGCGGAACATGAGGTGGCGCGCTACTTCGCTGCTGTGACGATCGTCAACGCAGGGCTTGGTGTCGCCACCGCAATCGGCCTTGCCGTGATCGGCATCGACAGCGCGCTGATCTGGGGGCTGGCAGCCATGCTGCTGAACTTCATCCTGTATCTCGGCCCGTTGATGATGATCACCGGCCTGACATTCGTCGGGATGACCCAGCTTGGCGGTGCGGCGGCGCTGCTGCCGCCGGCATTGTTCCTTGGGCTGAACCTTATCGAGGCGCAGTTTGTCACCCCGGCTTTTGTCGGTCATCAGCTGCATCTGAGCCCGCTGGTGGTGTTTCTCGCGATTGTCTTTGGCCTGTGGATCTGGGGTCCGGTGGGCGCGATCGTGGCGCTGCCGACGTTGCTGTGGGCCGGTCAGTTGCTGCGCGCCTCCTCAGAGGCACGCCGGTCACAAGGCCCCGATACCCAGCCAAGTTGAGCCAGACCACCTGGCCGCCGCCTGCGCGCCCCAGTCGCGCCATCAGGCCCTGTCATCCCGTCGGGTCAGACCACATCCTCGGTCGCGCCCGGAAGGGGCTGCTGAAGATCGGCCATTTTGTCCGGATCATGGGGCACCAGAAAGCCGTTGCGCGACTCCGGCAGGCGCAGGCCATTGCGTGCGACCTCTGCGCGCCACCAGTCCGACGCTGTCTCCAGCCTGCGCGCCTCATCCGGCATCTGGCCCTGATCCCACCAGTGGTTGCACATCGCGCGCCAGGTTTCGGCCACGCGGTCCTTGCGGGTGATGCGCAGCGCCACCTCAGTGTCCCAGCGCATCGACCGCCCGTTCATGTTCGCAGACCCGACCATCGCAAAACTATCGTCAACAATCAGCACCTTGCTGTGCACATAGATCACCGGTGAGCCTGCCAGCACCGAGGGCGCTTCGCGATCGGCCAGGATCGGCTGTACCGGGCTGGCGATGGTCGCGCGGCTGCCAAAAGCTGCTTGCAATGTGTCCAGCGCCTGCCCCTGTAAGGCCATACCATAGCGCGCATCCAGATCCCGGTTGCCCTCAAAAGCCACATCATCGGGCAGCGCGGGCAGCACCAGAATAAGAGAGAGGTCCGGGTTGCGTCTGGCGGCAGCGGCGAGCCCGTCGGCCAGTACGCTGGAGCGCAGAAACTGGGTTTCGAGATAGATCAGATGTTCAGCGCGTTCGAAGGCGGCGAGATAATCCTCTTCGATCTCGCGCAATACCGTGCGGGGGGACAGCGCCCAGAATCCGAAACGACGCGGCGCGGAAATCGTCCGGCGGATCAATTTGCCTTCGGGCGGGTGTTCCTTGCCCGCGACATAGCGTTGAAAATGCCGCAAATGCTGCGCGGCCTCGCGGGCCTCGGGGCCGCTGACCAGCACCTGGACATCCGCCCAGGTCTGCTGTGACGGCTCATCATGCTCCAGCGTATCGCGGCGGCGCTCGTTGAGATCCAGCCCGCCGACATAGAGTAGGGTTTCGTCGATCACCGCCAGTTTCTGATGGTGGGTGACCGGGCGCACTTCGGGAAGAAGACCATCGTCGGGGGTATCGGACAGGCCACGACTGGGGAACCCGGTGGCGCCTGCTGGTCCGGTTGGCCTGCGGTCCGAGATCTTGTTCTTCTTCATCTTGATGAACGGGCCAAAGGCCAACCGTGGCAACAGACCTGCCCGCGCCGGATGCAGCGCGCCCTCGACATGAAGGTCACCGACCGGATCATCGGTCGCGCGGCGCGCGAGGCGCACGGCGATTTCCTGCGCCTGCGCAACGGTGCGTTTGGTTTTCTGATGCAGTTCCTGGCCCATCACCGGGTCGAAATCGCTGACAACCAGATGAAAATGGACACCTCGGGCAACCACATGTTCGACCAAATCCGCCCATGTCTCGCCGATGGCGCGCGCCTCGTCGCTCAGCAATGCGGTAGAGAAGTCGAAGATACGGAAACTGGCACGCACCTCTGTTTTGGCGCTGAGCACCGCCCGCTCAAACGCAGGCCATGCCTCGGCAGCGGTCACCAGAACCTCAAAGACCTCTGGATCCGTCGCCGCGTCATCCTGTGTTTCGCAGGTCGGCATTGTCGTTCGCACCCCTTTTTTCCGCAAGCCCCTGTGCCGCCGTGTCGTCGCTATGCGGAAAGACGACCTCATAGGTAAATTCTGTTTCTGTTTCCGTCGTCTTGGCCTCACCCTCGAGCTGTGCGACGAAGGCCTTGATGAGCCGGGCGCCGAGCCCGCTGGTGAACTGGCGCTCTTCGCTTTCGGCCCCGTTCTGCGGGCCGAGCGCGTTGCGGATGGTAAGACGACAGTAGCCGCCCTGCTGTTCGGCAAAGGAGACACCAACAACGCGTCGCCCGTCGCCGTCTACACCCGCAAATCTGACAGCATTGGTGAGCGTTTCGGCCACCAGCATCGACAGATTCACCGCATCGTCCTGATTAAGCTGGACCGAGGCCAGATCGGTTTCGATGGCGACAGCGCCGTCGCGCCCATGCGACAGGGAGGCAATCTCCTTGGCCAGAGCCGTAATAAGCTCGGCCGCATCCACGGTGGTGACATCTGGATTGGTGTTCAGGGACCGGTGAATCGCCGCCAGCCCACGCACCCGGCGCTGAAGCTGGGCAAGCACGTTGCGCGCCTCGTCAGAGCGCGCCGATCTTGCCTGCATGTTCATGATCGAGGCGATGAGCTGGAGGTTGTTCTTTACCCGGTGATGCACCTCGCGCAGGAGCACGGTTTTCTCGCGCAGGTCGATCTCCCGGCGTTCTTCGGCCTTGCTGAGGATCATCACCATGCGGTTAAAGGACTGCTGGGCCTCGGCAAATTCGCGCGGCGGGTTCAGCAGATCCAGCTGGGCCTGTTTCCGCTCGCCTAGCGCATAGCGCCGCATGGCTGCGCGCAGGTCACTGAGATGGCGGATAACAAGACGATGCAGGCCAAATACGCCGACGACCATGCCTGCGAGCCACATCAACACCGGAAAGGCCAGGGTGAAGGCCCAGCCGCCCATGCCTGTTGCCATCTGCGCCTGTGCAGCTGGCCAGCTTCCCACAACGGCGACCTGGCCCGGAACGATGTCGCTCACCGCGAAGAACCGTTCTTCCTGGGATTTTGACGTTGCAAAGAACGTGTCGCCAGACCGCCTGATCAGATCCGACTGCGCGGGTGTCTGGGGCAGCATCAACCCGGCCTGAGGCAGCGGCTCCGAAGAGGACAGGATATCGCCGTCCCGATCAATTGTGGCAAAACGGATGCCTTCCAGTTGCCAGCTCTCGGTGAAAAACGCGCTGGTCAATCTTTTCGGAATGGCGAGGGTCAGATAGCCGACGATTTCGCCACCTTCGCGAACCGGCGTTGTCAATGAGAGTTCGAAATCCCCATTTCCATCAAGGCTGCGCCCCACCCCATAGGTCAGCGCGCCGCGCGCGACCGCTTTTGCAAAAAAAGCTGTTTCGGCGATCGCGGCGCCCACATCCTTGGAACTGCAGACCGGCTGCCCCTCGGGCGTGACAAGGCCTGCAAAGGAATAGGTCGGCTGCGCTTTTACAAAGGTGGCCAGGGCGAGATTGCAGGCTGCGGGCTGATTGCGCAGCGGCAGGGTGGTCGCCGCCAGGGCGTCAGCGGCGCCGCTGGTGCGTTGCAACAGCTCCCGCTCTCCCATGGCGGCCCGTTCGGTGCGGGCAAGAATGGCCATCCGGGACAGGCGCGCGGCCTCATCTATCACCGTATAGGTCTGATAGATGGCAATCATGCCCAATGGCAGCAATGCCAAGGTCATGAGAGCGGCGAGCCGAAAAAACAGCCCGCCAGCCAGTGCCCGCCCCAGTTTCATATCAGGCCACGCTTTGCTGCGACACGATGCCTGCAGTTACCGTGTCGGTCAGCTCCAGCGGCTCGTTTTCGCTCAGATTCATCAGCTCGGCCAACCGCGCCCGGCCTCTGTTCACCCGGCTCTTGATCGTGCCGACCTTGACGCCGCAGGTTTCTGCGGCCTCCTCATAAGAGAACCCGCCGGCGCCAACCAGGATCAGCGCCTCGCGCTGTTCATCGTTCAGCTGTTCGAAAGCTTTGTTGAAATCGCGCATGTTCAGGCGCCCGTCATGATCAGGTTTCTGCGAAAGCTGCTCGGACAGGACGCCATCGCCGTCCTCCACCTCGCGGCGGCGTTTACGGCGTAGAGAGTAATACGTGTTGCGCAGGATCGTAAAGAGCCAGGCCCGCATATTGGAGCCTTCCTCGAATTTGTCGATATTGGTCCAGGCTTTCACCAAGGTATCCTGCACCAGATCATCGGCCATGGCCGTATTCCGGGTCAGACTGATGGCGAACGCACGCATGGCACCAAGGTGGTCCACCAGCTCGTCTCTGGGATCGCCCATCAGGAGTCATCCTCATCACGATTTGCGCTTTTGATCGGCGCTGCGCCCTTGGCTTTCAGCTGGTCGAGAAGATTTGCGAACCGGTCGGGGATGGGCTCCGACGCAAGCGTATCAAACGCCTTTTTCAGGTTGCTGTCGATCTCTCGCTCGATCGCGTCGCCGCGTTTTTCTGTTGCCTTGTGCTTTTCCATACGATCCAACTATATTTTTTTACGCACACTCTGGAACCAAACGCAGTGACCAGACGTATGGTTCCATATGTATTCAGAAAAAAAGGGACATATCAAATGACCGCCCCGACAGGAGAAATTCTTGCTAATCAGATCGGGTCTAACCTGCCGTTCCTGCGCCGTTATGCGCGGGCGCTGACAGGTAGCCAGACCAGCGGTGACACCTATGCCCTTGCAACTCTGGAGGCGATCCTGGCCGAGCCGGACCGCTATGAGGCTGAGCTGAAAGCAAAGGTGGCTTTGTTCCGCGCTTTCCATGTTATCTGGAGTTCCAGCGGTGCCCCGGTTGAGCTGGATATGCCCGACAGCGGGCTGGAGACCCAGGCGCAGAAGCATCTGCGTGCGCTTACCCCAAATACCCGCGAGGCGCTTCTGCTTCACACGATTGAGGATTTCAGCACCGCAGAGGTGGCGCAGATCATGGAAATCGGCGCCGATGAAGCAAGTGAACTGGTGAAGATCGCCTATCAGGAGATGTCGAAATCCACATCGGGTCGCATCATGATCATCGAGGATGAGGCGATCATTTCGATGGATCTTGAAGGGATCGTCAGCGAAATGGGACATCGGGTGACCGGCATTGCCCGGACTGAAGATGCCGCGCTGAAACTCGCAAGGGAAGAGACACCGGATCTGATCCTGTCGGATATCCAGCTTGCGGATAACTCCAGCGGCATTGATGCGGTGAACAAGATCCTTGAAAATCATTTTGACTGCCCCGTGATCTTTATCACTGCCTTCCCCGAAAGGCTGCTGACCGGCGAAGGGCCGGAACCTGCCTTCCTGATTTCGAAGCCCTATACCGAGGATCAGGTTCGCTCGGCGGTCAGCCAGGCGATGTTCTTCTCCTCGACCGAGACGTTGAAGGCCTAAACCAGGCGCAAACCTGTTTTGATCAAATAGCCGCCTGTGATCAGGCGGCTATTTTTGTGTCTGGACGGCAGTTGCGGATGTTTTCCACTCTTTCGCTTGAGATCGCCGCCGCGCCGGGATCACCGCCGCGCGCGTCTCTCGTGCCGGATCACCCTGTCAGGCGGCGCCCAAGCTTTCGTCAGGCCTCAGCCCTTGGCGATGGCGCGCAGCATCCAGGCGGCCTGCTCGTGAAAGGCGGAGCGCGCCGTCGCCAGATCCTCGGTAACGATATCCTTGCGATCGCCCGCCAACTCGGCCAGCGCATGAAGGCGGTGCGCGACGCGTTCATGACAATGAGCGAGATCCTCAACCATATCCGCAGCCGTCAGCGAGCCGGTTTTGTCTTCAAGCTTCGAACGGCTGACGATATCGGCAAGGCTCGACGGCGCCAGATGCCCCAGCGCGCGGATCCGTTCCGCCAGCTCGTCGGTCGCTGCAAACATATTCTCATACTGCTCTTCGGTCAGCTTATGGACCGAGTAAAAGGCCGGCCCTTCGACGTTCCAGTGATAGGCATGGGTCTTGAACACGAGGCGATAGGTATCGGCCAGCACATCGGCCAGCCCGCTGGCGATCACCGAGGTGTCACGGACACCGGTGCTAACGTCATCACGGCTGGGCACAACTGAAAGCGCTTCGCTCATCTCATCATCTCCTTTGTCTGTGTCGGTCTCGCCACCCCAACGTGTGCTCCTGACAGAGGTTCCCATATTTCTCGCCGGTGTCAGACCTTCTCACCGATGTCAGACGCGCAGGCGCCGGGGACAGATGAACAACGAAAATGGGCGGACGCCACAGCATCCGCCCCTTATCGCTTTCGCATTGTCGTCTCCACGCTATCTGCCCTTTACCACCCGAACCACCATGGCGATGGCAAAGAGTACAAGGAACACGAAGAACAAAATCTGCGCGATCCCGGCAGAGGCAGACGCCACACCGCCAAAGCCGAAGAGGCCAGCGATGACTGCGACAACAAAGAATAGCAAAGCCCAGTAGAGCATGGTCCTCTCCTTCATATCATGTCGTGCTGTGATACCGTCCCAACTCAGACCGCGCGGCGATGGTTCCATGGAACTTTCGCGGCTCGGCGCACGTTGAGTGGTGGAAAGGAGACTTCATCATGGCTGCAACTCAGACACAGACTGAACCGAAGAAATCGACCGCTGCGCGACGCAAGCAGGACACCCTCACAGAGGCTTCCCAGCCGATTGCGGCAAAAGCCAAAGAAGTTGGCGAACAGCTGGAGGATATGGCGGTACGCAATGCTCAGGCGGTCCGTGAGATGGCGGCCGAGGGTGCAAAAACCGCGTCCCAGACCGTCAATGAGCTTGCCTCCCAGAGTGAGGAATTCGTGAAGAAGAATCCGGCGCTTGCCGTAGCTGGCGCGCTGGGGCTGGGCGTGCTGATCGGCCTTGCGGTCCGCAACCGCTACTGAAACACTTAAATTCCGAGATACAAAAAAGGGAGGCCAGCGGCCTCCCTTTTTTGTATCTGTTGGACACGTTTCTCTGACTATGAACAACCACGGCTGCGAGGGGATTCAGGTGAATTTGCGAAACAGCCGCGTGGTGTCGAAGATTGTATCGAGTTTCTCGTATCGCGCGCGCGTCTCGTCCCAGCGCTCCTCCTGTGCGGCCGAGATCATCGCCTCCAGCAGCATCATGGTTGAGATGTTTGAGTCCCAGGCCGAGGGGATTTCCACCCAGCAATTGAAGGTATGCGCCGCCACAGATCCGATGGGGCTGGACCATTGGTCGGTGATCAAGATCACCCGCACCCCCCGTTCCGAGGCCAGTTCGGCCAGCCGTTGCAGGTTGGTCTCATAGCGGCGTACGTCGAACATCAGCAGAGTGTCGCCTTCCACCATATCCAGCACGTAATGCGGCCAGGTCGCCGAGGAGGAGGTCATATGTGTGACCCGCTGGCGAATGGCCTGAAAATGCGTGAAGGCATAATCCGCAAGCGCACGGGTGATGCGCCCGCCAACCACATAGAGCCGACCCTCAGTATCGGCCAGCTGCCGGACCGCCGCATCGAACTGCTCTGAATCGACGTTGGAAAAGGTCTGACTGAGGTTGTCGGTCACCGCCTGTGCAAATCTGTTCAGAAGATGCCCCTCCGGCGCCTCCGACGCCCAGTTGGCCCGGCGCTGGGTCGGGCCGGATCCCTTTGCCTCCAGCTCTTTCAGCAGGGCCTGATGGAACTGCGGATATCCTTTGAAACCAAGCTTCTGCACCATTCGCGCCACGGTGGGTGTCGACACATCGGCATTGGCGGCAACAATGGTGATAGAGGCCAGACCAGCCGCCGGATAATTGGCCAGCAGGGCATTTGCGAATTTGCGCTCTGCTTGGGTCAGGGTTGCATATTGCTCCCGGATGAGTTCGCGCACGGTGGCGGGCGGTTTTGTCACTGTCCGGCTATCCCTCTGGTTTGCCTACAATTTATGCACTACCCCAAAGACAGGGCCATCCCCGACACGAGGGGATCAAACTGATGCTGAAAATATATTGACACAAAAAGTCGTACGTGAAAACATTTTTCCAAAATCAGGGAGTGCCCAATGTCACTGAGCGATTCCAACGCTCCATCTGCCGCCGCACCGGAACTGCCCAATGAGGCAGTAGAGATCTGGAATGCAGCGGGCACCGGCGATGTGCTGGTGCTGTGCGAACATGCCAGCAACCACATTCCGGCGCGGTATGAGGGGCTTGGCCTGTCGGAGGATGACCGCGCCAGCCATGCCGCCTGGGATCCCGGCGCATTGGCGGTGGCCAAGGGTCTATCGGTGGCTCTGGACGCGCCGCTGGTCGCAAGCCGGGTGTCGCGGCTGGTCTATGACTGCAACCGCCCGCCCGAAGCTGCCAGTGCCATGCCCGCGAAATCGGAACTGATCGAAGTCCCCGGCAACCGTGATCTGGATGCGGCGGCGCGGGCCGAACGGGTCGACAGCGTCTACACCCCCTTCTGCGCGGCCGTGGCGCAGGTGATCGCTGATCGCAGGGCCGCAGGCCGCGAGACGATGCTGGTGACGGTCCATAGCTTTACCCCGATCTTTTACGGCACCCCGCGCAGCGTCGAAATCGGCATCCTGCACGATGCGGACAGCCGCTTGGCCGATGCGATGCTGGAGGCCGCCCCGGCCCTGCCCGACCGCCAGATCGAGCGCAACGCGCCTTATGGCCCGCAGGACGGTGTCACACATTCGCTGGTGCTGCATGGTCAGAACAATGGTTTGGCCAATGTGATGATCGAAGTGCGTAACGATCTGTTGCAGACCCCGGAACAGGAAGCCGCCATGACAGACGAATTGCTGTGTCTGCTGCGCCCGGCCCTGAGCGCGCTGACCAGTAAGGAGGCAGCCAATGCCTAGTGCCATCAAGAGCTATGTACGCGCCATCGACGCGATGAACCGCGTGATTGGCCGTTTCGCCATGTATCTGATCTTTGTGCTGGTTGGGGTGCTTCTGTGGTCCTCGGTGTCAAAGACCTTTTTCAACCCGTCACTCTGGACGCTGGAGACCGCGCAGTTTGTCATGGTCGCCTACTATATTCTGGGTGGTCCCTACTCGATCCAGATGGGCAGCAATGTACGGATGGATCTGTTCTATGGCGCATGGTCGCTCAAGACCAAGGCCATGGTCGATGCCGTCACCGTGCTGTTCCTGATGTTCTACCTGGGGATCCTGTTTTATGGCGCCGTCAGCTCCACCGCCTATTCGCTGGGGTATTTCGGGCTGGAGCCGTTTCAGTTCTTCGGAGAGCTGCTGACAATCCTTGTGAGCGAAGGCGTCGATGCCGCCAGCGCCAAACTCGGCTATCTGGAACGCAGTTCCACCGCGTGGCGCCCCTTCATGTGGCCGATCAAAACCATCCTCTGTTTCGGCGTCTTTCTGATGCTGCTGCAATGCCTTGCTGAATTGTTCCGTGATCTCGGACGCCTTCGCGGAGACGACTTCTAATGTCCTATGAACTCATCGCCATTATGATGTTTGCCGGCATGATGCTGATGCTGATGACCGGTCAGCGTGTGTTTGGCGCAATCGGTTTCGTCGGCGCTGTGGCCGGTCTGCTGCTCTGGGGCACTGGCGGCAGTGAAATCCCCTTCTCCGCGGCCATGAAGCTGATGAAATGGTATCCTCTGCTCACGCTGCCAATGTTCATCTTCATGGGGTACGTGCTGTCGGAATCGAAGATCGCAGATGATCTCTACCGGATGTTTCACGTGTGGATGGGACCGGTCAAAGGCGGACTGGCGATTGGTACCATTGGTCTGATGGTCCTGATCTCGGCGATGAACGGTCTGTCCGTGGCTGGTATGGCCATCGGCGCCACCATCGCCCTGCCCGAGCTTTTGCGCCGTGGCTATGACAAGACGCTGGTCACCGGCACCATTCAGGCCGGTTCCTCCCTGGGCATTCTGGTGCCGCCCTCCGTCGTGCTGGTGCTCTATGCGATGATCGCGCGCCAGCCGGTTGGTCAGCTCTGGCTCGCCGGTGTTGTTCCGGGTCTGTTGATGGCGGCCATGTTCATCATCTACATCTATCTGCGCGCCCGGATGCAGCCCGAACTCGGCCCCGCCATGAGCCCCGAGGATCTCGCCGAATATGAGCGAATCAGCGATCATCCGCTGCGCCTGAACTACATCGTTCTGGCCCTTCTGGTGCTGGTGCCGCTGGTGGTCAAGATGGGCATCATCGAGGCAAAACCCGCAATGGGCGTGGCTCTTGCCGGTGCTGTTCTGGCCTTTGTCACCAGAGGCGTTCCGATCTTCTATCATGATGTCTTCATGAAGGAAAAATACCGCCTGCTGTTCTCCGGCGTGCTGCCCTTGGCGATCTTTGCCGCGATGATGGTTCCCTTTGTGAATGGCTGGACCTCGCTGGTGGAAAGCTCCGCCATTGGTGCGATGACCGCCTTTGTCGCGGCCATTCTCAAAGGTCGGATGAACAAGGAGGTGTTTGAAACGTCGGTGCGCTCCACCCTGGGGATTTCCTGCATGTTCATGTGGATCATCCTCGCCGCGCTTGGCTTTGGCGCAATTTTTGATGGTCTGGGCGCGGTGAAGGCGATCGAGGATCTGTTCACCACGCAGCTGGGTCTCAGCCCCTGGATGATCCTGATCCTGATGCAGCTGAGCTTTATCGTGATGGGCACCTTCCTTGATGACACCGCGATGCTGGTGATCGTGGCGCCGCTTTATGTGCCGCTTGTGGGGGCGCTGGGGTTTGATCTGATCTGGTACGGTGTGCTTTATACCATCACCACCCAGATCGCCTATATGACGCCGCCCTTTGGCTACAACCTGTTCCTGATGCGGGCGATGGCGCCACCGGAAATCGGGCTGAAAGACATCTACGTCTCAATCATCCCCTTTGCCGCTGTCATGGTGGTCGCACTCGCCCTGGTGATGATGTTCCCGCAGATTGCCCTGTGGCTGCCGGACTATGTTTACGGAAAATAACCCTCAGAAGAGCTCCGCAAGGGGGCCGGACATTCAACATGGAGAAGAGACATGACGACAAGACGTAAGTTTATACAGACCGCCGGTGTCGGCGCCCTGGCCGCACCGCTGGCCACACCTGCGCTGGCTCAGTCGAAAATCACCTGGCGTATGCAGACCTATGCCGGTGCGGCACTGGCCGAGCATGTGGTGAAACCCGCCATCGACATGTTCAACAAGATCGCAGGCGACCGCATGCAGATCGAGCTCTACTATGCCGACCAGCTGGTCCCCACCGGCGAGCTGTTCCGCGCCATGCAGCGCGGCACGATCGACGCGGTGCAGTCGGATGACGACTCGATGGCCTCGCCCACCGAAGTCACCGTCTTTGGCGGCTATTTCCCCTTCGCCTCGCGCTACTCGCTCGATGTGCCTGTGCTGTTCAACCAATATGGTCTGAACGAGATCTGGGACGAGGAATACTCCAAGGTCGGCGTCAAGCATATCTCGGCAGGCGCATGGGACCCCTGCCATTTCGCCACCAAGGATCCGATCAACTCGCTGGCCGACCTCAATGGGAAACGCGTCTTCACCTTCCCGACCGCCGGCCGTTTCCTGAGCCAGTTCGGCGTGGTGCCGGTCACCCTGCCGTGGGAAGACATCGAAGTTGCCATGCAGACTGGCGAGCTGGACGGCATCGCCTGGTCCGGCATCACCGAGGATTACACCGTCGGCTGGGCGGATGTGACCAACTACTTCCTGACCAACAACATCTCCGGCGCCTGGGCTGGCTCTTTCTTTGCCAACCAGGGCCGCTGGAACGAGCTGCCCGAAGACCTGCAGACCCTGTTCCGTGTCTGCTGTGATCAGTCGCATTATTATCGCCAGTGGTGGTACTGGGGTGGCGAAGCCTCCTTGCGCGTGAACGGCGACAAGATGAAACTGACCACGATTCCGGACAACGAATGGCAGCAGGTCGAAGACGCCGCCGTCAAATTCTGGGACGAGATCGCCGCCGAAAGCCCGACCAAAGCGCGCGTTGTCGAGATCATCAAGAAGTACAACGCCGACATGCAGAAGGCCGGCCGCCCCTATCGCTACGGCTAAAAGGCTGCCACAGAAAACCGAATTTGGCCCGCGTGCGGTGGGCCAAATTCCTTCCCAAGGAATTTGCTCAACTTTTTTAGTCAGAAAGTTGTGGCCTCAGAACACAAAGGGCTGCTCATGCTCTCCTTCGATACGCTCAAAGACCAGATTGCCGACGGCACCGTTGATACAGTTCTTGTGTGCCTTGTGGACATGCAGGGTCGGCTGATGGGCAAACGCTTTCACGCCAAGCATTTTGTGAACGGCGCCTGGGAAGAGACCCATTGCTGCAACTATCTCCTCGCCACCGATCTGGCGATGGCGACGCCGGAAGGCTATGCCTCGACCAGCTGGGAAAACGGCTATGGCGATTATGTCATGAAGCCGGATCTGGCCACGCTGCGCCCGGTGCCCTGGCTGGCTGGCACGGTGATGGTGCTCTGTGATGTGCTGGATCACCACAGCCATGAGGAAGTCCCCCATTCTCCCCGCGCCATCCTGAAACGTCAGGTGAACCGTCTCAAAGAGATGGGTTTTGACGCGATGTGCGCCACCGAGCTGGAATTCTTCCTGTTCGAGAAGAGCTTTGACGAAATCCGCAAATCCGGTTTCCGCGATCTGCAGCCGATCTCGGGCTACAATGAGGACTACAGCATCCTGCAGACCTCGCGTGAGGAACATATCCTGCGCCCGATCCGCAACCACCTGTGGGATGCAGGGCTGCCGATCGAGAATTCCAAGGGCGAGGCCGAGACCGGTCAGGAAGAGCTGAACATCAAATATGCCGCCGCGATGGATACGGCGGAATATCACACCATTGCCAAACATGCGGTGAAAGAGATCGCCCAGCAGCAGGGCCATGCCGTCACCTTCCTGCCGAAATGGCATCACGAGAAGGTCGGCTCCTCCTCCCATGTCCACCAGTCGCTGTGGCAGGACGGCAAACCTGCCTTCTATGACGAGAGCGACGCGCTGGGCATGTCATCGCTGATGAAGGCCTACATGGCGGGTCTGCTGAAATACGCGCCGGATTACACCGCCTTCATGGCGCCCTATATCAACAGCTACAAACGCTTCGTGAAGGGCACCTTTGCCCCGACCCGTATCATCTGGTCGGTGGACAACCGCACCGCAGGCTATCGCCTCTGCGGTGTCGGCAGCAAGGCAATCCGCGTGGAATGCCGGATACCCGGCTCGGACATGAACCCCTATCTCGCCATCGCCGGCATGCTGGCGGCGGGTATTGCAGGCATCGAGGAAGGGCTTGAGCTGCAGGCCCCCACCAAGGGCGATGTCTATCAGGGCGACACCGGCATGATCCCCGGCACGCTGCGTGAGGCGGCGGCGGCACTCAAAAGCTCGGCCATGTTGCGGGCCACCATGGGCGATGCGGTGGTTGACCACTATGTCCGTGCGGCGGAAGTTGAGATCGAGGATTTCGAGCGGATCGTGACCGACTACGAGATTGCCCGCGGGTTTGAGCGCGTCTGAGACGCGCAGCCTTCGGCGAGAGTATTTTTGGAAAGATGACGATGGGGGCGTGGCCCCCGTCAAACCACATGAGGAAGACCATGGGCCAGACCCTGAAATGTATCTCACCGATCGACGGATCGGTCTATGCCGAGCGCGAGACGCTGTCGCCGGAGGCCGCAGCAGAGCGTGCCAAGGCAGCACGTGTGGCCCAGGCGGCCTGGGCCGCCCGCCCCCTGCAGGAGCGGATTGACCTGGTGATGGCCGGCGTCGCCGCCGTGGGGGCCATGAATGACGAGATCGTGCCGGAGCTGGCCCACATGATGGGGCGCCCGGTGCGTTATGGCGGCGAGTTTGGCGGCTTCAACGAACGTGCCAGCCACATGGCCGCGATTGCGGCAGAGTCGCTTGCGGATATCGAGGTTGGAGAGGACGCCACCTTCAAACGCTACATCAAGCGCGTGCCCCATGGGGTTGTGTTGGTGGTCGCGCCCTGGAACTACCCCTATATGACCGCAATCAACACCGTGGCGCCAGCGCTGATTGCGGGCAATACCGTGGTGCTGAAACATGCCACCCAGACGCTTCTGGTGGGCGAGCGCATGGCGCAGGCCTTCCAGTCGGCGGGCGTTCCGGCAGATGTGTTCCAGAATGTATTCCTCGACCATGACACCACATCCTCGCTAATTGCCTCAAAGGCCTTTGACTTCGTGAACTTCACAGGCTCCGTCGGTGGCGGCCAGGCGATGGAGCGCGCAGCGGCCGGCACCTTTACCGGCGTCGGAACCGAGCTGGGCGGCAAGGATCCGGGTTATGTGATGGAAGACGCCGATCTTGATGCGGCGGTGGACACGCTGATTGACGGCGCCATGTTCAACGCAGGCCAGTGCTGCTGCGGCATCGAGCGGATCTATGTCCATGAGAGCCTTTACGACGCCTTTGTCGAGAAGGCAGTGGCCATCGTGAAAGGCTACAAGCTGGGCAATCCGCTGGAGGCAGAAACCACCATTGGCCCGATGGCCAATGTGCGCTTTGCACAGGAGGTGCGCGACCAGATCGCCGAGGCGGTAGCGGCGGGTGCTGTCGCCCATATCGCGCCCTTCGCCGAGGATGACGGCGGTGCCTATCTCACACCGCAGATCCTGACCGATGTGACTCATGACATGCGGGTGATGCGCGACGAGAGCTTTGGCCCTGTCGTGGGCATCATGAAAGTCACCTCTGACGAGGAGGCGATTGCGCTGATGAATGACAGCGAATTTGGCCTCACCGCGTCGCTATGGACCCGTGATGTCGAGCGCGCCGCGCGTGTTGGCGATCAGATCGAAACCGGCACCGTGTTTATGAACCGCGCCGATTATCTGGATCCGGGCCTGTGCTGGACCGGCTGCAAGAACACCGGCCGCGGTGGGGGTCTGTCGATCATCGGCTTCCATAACCTCACCCGCCCGAAATCCTATCACCTGAAAAAAGTCACGGGCTGAGCCCCGTCATCTTTCCAAAAATACTCCGGGGGGCTTGCCGCAGGGCAAGCGGGGGCAGCGCCCCCTCCCCGGCTTCATCACAGGAACACACCTATGACTCTTGTTGGAAACTGGTCCTACCCGACCGCAATCAAATTCGGCGCAGGCCGGATCAAGGAACTGGCGGACGCCTGCGCTGCTGTCGGCATGAAGAAACCTCTGCTGGTCACCGACAAAGGCCTGGCCGAACTGCCCGTCACCCAAGCCACCCTCGACATCCTGGAGGCCGCGGGCCTTGGCCGGGCGATGTTCTGCGAGGTTGACCCGAACCCGAACGAGAAGAACCTCGAAGCCGGTGTTGCCGCCTACAAGGCGGGCGGCCATGACGGGGTTATCGCTTTTGGCGGCGGCTCTGGCCTCGATCTGGGCAAGATGGTCGCCTTCATGTGCGGCCAGACCCGACCGGTTTGGGATTTTGAAGACATCGGCGACTGGTGGACCCGCGCCGATGCCAATGCAATCGCGCCAATCATCGCCGTGCCGACCACCGCAGGCACCGGCTCCGAGGTCGGCCGCGCCTCTGTGATCACCGACAGTGTGACCCATCAGAAAAAGATCATCTTCCACCCAAAGGTGCTGCCAACCGTGGTGATCTGTGATCCCGAGCTGACCGTGGGCATGCCGAAGTTCATCACCGCAGGCACCGGGCTGGATGCCTTTGCCCATTGCGTCGAGGCGTTCTCCAGCCCGCATTACCACCCGATGTCGCAGGGTATCGCGCTGGAAGGCATGCGCCTGGTAAAGGATTACCTGCCGCGCGCCTATGCCGATGGCACCGACATTGAGGCGCGCGCGCAGATGATGTCGGCTGCGGCCATGGGTGCCACCGCCTTCCAGAAAGGCCTCGGCGCGGTCCACGCCATGAGCCATCCGATCGGCGCAGTGTTCAACACCCACCACGGCACCACCAATGCGGTCTGCATGCCTGCAGTTCTGGCCTTCAACGCGCCGGAAATCCGCGAGCGGTTCAACACCGCAGCTGCCTATCTGGGCATCGACTGCGGCTTTGACGGTTTCTGCGCCTATGTGCAGGAGCTGAACGACAGTCTCGGTATCCCACGTGGCCTCGCGGACCTCGGCGTCACCGAAGACGCCATCCCCGAGCTGGTCCGAGGCGCCCTGATCGACCCCTCCTGCGGCGGCAACCCTGTCGTTCTGGATGAAGCCAATCTGACGCAGCTGTTCAAGGACGCGATGTGATCTCCGGTTGAGGGCCACAGAATACTGAGCCCGGACCGAGCTGTCTGACGTCTGGCTCAGGTGTCGTGATTGCGGCCCCTCTCTGGCTTGAGAGGGGCCGCATTTTTATTCGCAATGATCCGGGTCGGTCCCTATTTCGCCGCGCCGCAGTGCCGATCGACCATGCGCTGCACCATCGGGGCAAAGTGCCAGAAATCGGGCGTCTTCATCCCCTCACGCTTACCCGCTTCGTCCAGATAGCGCACCGCGATGATCTCCTTGAGGTTCGGATTGGCCTCGAACTCCACCACTTCCTGCGCGGTCATCGGTCCCCCCTGCAGCTCCAGCGTATGGACCGAGGCAGGCGAAAGGCGTATAAAATACTCGGGCTTCGTCGCACAGAGATAGCGTTTCGCAGCAACGTGGTAGCGACAGCAATCGGTGATCACGCTGGGAAAGAAGCGCTCCAGCACCTCGGCCCCGGCGTCCTCATGGTGGCGGTCTTCGGTATCATCGGGGTGATAGGTGCCAAACTCCGATGTGAAATGACCGATATCATGCAGGAGGGCGCCGACGATGATTTCCTCCGGCTGGCCATTCTCTTCGGCGATTGTGGCACCCTGCAGCATATGCTCTCCCATGGTCACCGGCTCGCCCAGATATTCCTCACCGCCGCGGCGATCGAAGATGGAGCCGAGGAACGCAACGATTGTGTCGCGGTCGAGTGTCTCAGGCGGGCGATGCGGCGCTGGCTGCGGTTTGCGGCTGGTCATTCCGCCGCCTCCCCCAGGGCCTGACGCCGCCGGGCCTCATAGGCAGAGCGTAGCCCGTCCTTGTCGGCATAGCAGCCCTGTAACCACCGCGTTCCTTCGCCGGAATAGCCCTTGCGCGCATGAAGGACACGGGTGTTGTCGACCACAAATGCCTCACCGGGGTTCAGGCGAAAGGTCACCTCCATTGCCGTGTCGTCGATAATCTCGCCGAACCGGCGATAGGCCGCATAATAGAGCGCCATTTTGTCGAAGGGGACATCCTGAACCGCCGCAAGGGAGCGATTGTTGAAACGCACAGCAATCAGCTCGCCATCCGGCGCCAGCTCGATCATCGGACGGCGCGAGGTCAGGCAGACCGCGGCTTCGCCAGCATATTCAAAGCGCGCGCAATGCTCGGCCAGAACGTTGAAATAGGCTTCGTTTTCCGCCTTGAGCCGCAGCGCCGCGGCAAAGCCGTCAACCACCATGTTCTCGCCGCCGGCAGCCGAGCTTTCGAGACAGTAGAGCACCTGGATCGTCGGCACGGGATCGCGATAGGGGTTGTCGGTATGGGCCTGCAAGCCAAGCCCGGTAAAGGCCAGATTGGTCGGATTCACCTCGGTACGGACCTCAAAGTGACGCCCATAGTTGGTCTCCCGGACATGACCAAAAAGATCCACAACCCGGAACAGTGCACCGTCCTCAACCGGACCGTTGACGATTTTGCCAAACCCGTAGCGTGTCACCGCGCCAAGCCAGTCGCCCAACGCCGCACCACCGGCTTGCAGCGCGGCAAAATCCCCGGTGGGCACGGCCGCCATCAACCCCGCGTCCCAGGGCTCGACCCCCTCCGCGAGCCAGCCGCGCGCGTCCTGACGCGCCCGGTCATAGGCATGATCCCCAAGCCAGGACAGATCGTAATCCACGGTCTTCTCTTCCGGGACGAACCGCACCCGGAGGTGGCCGCCATCAAGCGTCGCCTCCGCAATTGCCGTGTCGGCCGGGATATCGCGCAGGGCGATCAGACGCTGGCCATTGGCCGTCGCACGGGTCTCGGGATCGCCCGCATTGTCGCGCAGCCAGATCGCGTGGAACCGCAGTTCAGACGTCCCGAGAGACAGGGTGAGATAATCGCCCGCTGGGGCAACGGTAACTGACGGCATGATGTCCTCAAGAAAGGGTCCGCAATGCGGAAGATGACTTTTGCCTGTATGTTGCCACCGGTCCTGGATAACCTCAAATTAGGAATTTCTGCACTTAGGCCAAGGTCAGCTAATGCAAAAACAGCGCTCAACCCTGCCCCCGCTGGAATGGATCCGCGCCTTTGAAGCGGCGGCGCGCTGCGGCAGCTTTACCGCAGCCGCAGACGAAACTGGGATCACCCAATCCGCCATCTCGCAGCGCATCGCCCAGCTGGAGAAACGGCTGGGGGTGGCGCTGTTCCACCGTCACCCTCGTGCCATTTCCCTGACTGTGGAGGGCGAGGCCTGGTTGCCCCATATCCAGTCGGCGCTGGACACGATGCGCGACAGCTCAGAGGCGCTGTTCGGCACCGGGCGGCGCCAGCTGACGATCTCCGCCAGCCAGTCGGTCATTGATCTGTGGCTCACGCCAAGGCTGGCAGCCCTGAGCGAGATTTCGGGTGGTCAGCTTGCGATCCAGACCATGGTGCTGGGCGCCCATGACGCGCCCGAGGATGATGTGCTGCGCATTCGCTACGGCGCCGGGGACTGGCCCCACCCCTATAAGCTGCCGCTCTATTCCGAGGAAATCGCGCCGATGGCGGCGCCCGCTCTGATCAAGGCTGCGCAGGACTGGACCGACTGGCCCCGCATTGCCTGTTCCGGTCCACGCCCGGGCTGGCCCGATTGGGTTGCCCGCCACGGCGGCGGGACAACGCCAGTACCGCATCTGCGTTTTGACACATTCCTGTCGGCACTTGGCGCGGCACAGGCCGGGGCCGGCGTTCTGCTAGGTTCGCTTCCTCTGTGCCGCGTGCCCCTGGCCGAGGGGCGGCTGGTTCGCCTTGATCGGAACCGGCTGAAACACCATGCCACCTATTGGATGATCGCCGGAAAAGACGCGGTAACCCACACGCAATGGAGCGAGCTGACACGCATCATGCAGTGAGCCGCGGCAAACGATTGGACCACGCGAATTGTCGCAATGGCAATCTGTCTTATGGGCCATTCATGGGGGCCGGTGCATAGCTGTATCCATTCATGCAAACTCAATTAGGAGCATTGACGCCCATGAACATGTGGTTACTGGCAGCCGGAGGCCTGATGGTCGCGAACACGCTGTTGCACATCTTCGCCGGTGGTAAGAGCGTTGCACGCCCCCTGCTGAACGCGCGCGAGCTGCCTGCCGAGGTACGATATGTAAACTACTACTGTTGGCACCTGGTGAGCATTAACCTCGCTGCGGTGGCTGCGCTCTTTTTATGGCCTGCGCTGCTGAACGGGCCAGTCGTCGCCGCGATCATCGCCACCGCTCTGGCCGCCTCATATGCCCTCTGGGGGCTGGCCTTGCCGGTTCTGAACGGCCAGCGCTACAAGGATATTCCCCAGGGGTTCCTGTTTGTCCCCGCCACGCTGTCCGGTCTCGTCGGCCTGATGATCTGACACCTGTCAGGCACGATAAGCACGCAAGTATCGGTATGGGCCGCGAGATGGCGGCCCAACCTGAGACGAGGTCAGACAGTTGGCCAATAGTATTTCATAGATAAAATATCTTCTGTTGATTACCCGACACCTTGTGGGCATTGAGCCTGTTCCTCATAGAAAACCACCAAAAACACCCTTAACAGCTCATGAATCGGCCGCATTCAGGGCAGGCGCGCGCTCAACTCATAGCTGTCTGGTTAAAGTCTTAACGACACTAGGCGGGCATATTAATCATTTGTTAGCGGCAAAATGACAGTCTCAGGCCAGTCTTTGGAAAGGGCGTTATCATGAATGGTACCGAGGTTACGACACAAACCAACCACGCGACACTGCCCTCCGGCAACCTATGTGTCCTGGTGCTGGATGACAGTGAATTTGACAGAACACGGATGCGAAGGCTGATTGCCCAAGCGGACAGATCTGTGAATGTGATCACCTGTTCGGATATCAAGGACTTTGAAAGAGCACTGGACGAGAATATCGTCGACCTCTGTCTGATTGACCATCAGCTGCGCGACGCCTCGGGGCTGGATGCCGTCGCCGTGGTCAAACAGCAACTGGAGACTGCGGAGGTCCCGGTGGTCATGATTTCCGGTCGTGAAGATACAGAAGCGGTTGTCAGTTCGATCCGCGCCGGCTGTGTCGACTACATCGGCAAGGGCAATCTGACGGCTGAAAAACTCCATGGTGTGATCTACAATTCCATCGCTGAAACCTTCTCCAACCCGGCCATGAAAGCCGAGGTGCAGGAAGCAACCCGTAATGTGATCCGTGGCATGGCTGAAGGCTGCATCAGCGAGCTGCAACCCAAACTGCGGCGCATGTACCGTCAGATCTCCTTTATTCGCGGCTGCCACAATCAGGGCCTGACCCCCTCCCCTGAGGCGCTGGATGAGATCGAAACCCATTGCCTGAACATCTGGCGGTTCTTCGACGAGATCGAACACTACAGCAATAGTTTCAACGAAGTTCGCCACTAGGTGGATCACCTCACCGCGGCTCAGCCACGGTGAGGTTGCTTCAGACGCACCCGAATAGTCGCCCCGTGCCGATTGGTCCGGGGCGGCAACGCGTCTACAAGACCGCCATAGCTATCGGCAAGGCGCCGCAGGATCGCCAACCCCATGCCTGCCCCTCCGGTGTCGGCGATCGAGAATTTGCTCATCGGATCAAAAATCCGTTCCAGCTTGCCTGCTGGAATTCCGATACCATCGTCTCGCACCAGCATCTCCCACATGCCGTCGTGGCAGCGGCCAACCACGGCAATGCGCACCGGCTCCGGGTTATGACCGGCCGCATTTCCCAGCAGGATCAGGAACATCGACATCAGGGCATCGGGGTTCATGTCAATCTCAGGCGGATCGAACCGCGCCCGCACCCGCAGGCCATCTGGCAGATTCAGCGCCGCAATCGCACGATCAAGGCAAGCTTGAACCGACACGTTCTCCGTCTCCCGGTATCCGGTCTTGGAATATCGCGACAGCTGGTCAAGCATCATGTTGAGCTTCTCGGCGTGCTGCCGCATCAGATCAAGGGATTGCGCCGGGGCTTCCGGCAGGGTCAGGCCTGCGTCCTCCAGATCCTCCCCAATCCAGTTCGGCAGTTCGGCAAGCGCCCTCACCGATCCCCGCAGATCATGCACGATTTTGTAGACCACTTCCATCATCGCCTGATCGCGCGTGGTCTGGCCAGCCGCCTGGTCGGGGGTATCATGTTTCATCGCGGAGCGCCTTTCGAAGTTCGGCAGGATAGGTGTCACGCAGGGCCATCCAGCGGCGCGCCTGCAACCTGGCACCCGCACGATCCGTTGTCGCACGCCAGGACTGAGCCACATTGTTGAGCGCGACCTCCGGCGTGGCGTCACCCGCCAGCGCAAGCTGAAGCCAATAGGACAAAGCGTCGAAATACTCCCCCCGCCGCGCCAGATAGAGATCGGGCATAGACGAGCGCATTGCCTGTTCATGCACCCTCAGGAACTGTGCGCCATAGGCATCGACGATTGCGGGATCCTGATATTGATCGGTCCGGAAAGGGTCAAAAAAACCACCCGTCTGCGCGATCGCCTCGGCGCCGACTTTCTGCGAAACGGCATTCACGCAAAACTGATATGCGAGCTCGGGCTGCCTTGAATTTTTGGCGACGACGTAACTCCACCCCCAGTTGAAATACGACATGGGCACCAACGCCCCATTGATGCGCCCACCGGGCAGCGAGGCGTTGACCAGATTATCGCGCATCGCCGAGTCCGGCGCATAGAGGCTTTTCTGTGTCCCCCCCCAACCGATATTGGCGTAGATGTCACCCTCGCGGTACCGTGCCCAATTGGCAAAGAGGCCCAGGTCGGCCCCAACCAGATGGGCGCTCGAGGCGATCATCTCTTCCAATGCGGCGACGCCTTGGGCACCGGCAATCTGCGGCTCCATCGTGGGTGAAAACGGCCAGGCCCCCTTGGCGTGGAACCGGGCCCACCATTCCCAGGCCACCTTGTCGGCAGCGCGGAACAGGCAGCCGCCATAGCGTCCCGCATCCGGGTCGTGAAAGAACGCCATCTGGCGGTCCAGCTCTTCCCAAGTCGCCGGTGTTGTCAGGTCTGTCCCGGTCTGATCCGCATATTTCTGTCTTAACTCAGGGTTCTCCATAAACCTTTTGTTATAAAACATTAAGAACACGTCACCGTCGGTTTGATATCCCCAGAGCCGGTCATCGAAAACATCACCGCTGGTATACATCATCGCGTCGGTCAAATCCTGCGGCGCGTATTGCTGCGCCAGCCCGTCCAGGGGCAGGATCGCCTCCGCCTCGACAAGATCGGGGATTCCAAACGTTGCAGGCAGCGCCACATCGACACCGACGTCATTGAGCATTGCCTCCAGCGTCAACACCGCATTAATCTCTCCCACACCGACAACGACCAATTCCGCCCGGCAGCCACATAACGCTTCGAAACTCTTGGCAACCGGGGCCAGATTCGCCTCTGCCCCATGAGGGGTCAGAATACGCAACAGGTTGGGAGACTGGGGATCAGTTGCAGCACGTCCGGCTGCAGGCAGCAGGCCACCGCCCACCCCCAACGCCAGCGCATGCGTGGTAAAGGCGCGTCTTGTGAACATGGGGATCCTCGCGGTTGGCTATATGTCGTCAAACCTATCGTCGCCCAGTTAACGGCTGGTAAACCTCTCAACCTTATGTTGAGTCTCGCAAACAGCAAAAGGGACCCGCAGTGTCGCTAACCGCACGCCTAAGATCCTGTGTCGTCATCTGCCTCGCGTCGATCTGTGTCGCGATGTATGCGGAGTGGAACGACCTTAGCCGTATTGAGCGCAAGACGGAAAACCTGTCGGACCGCACCATCCCCCTGCTGGACAGGATCGCCGATCTTGGCGACCTGCAACATGGGCTGGAGGTGACATTGGCGAGGATCCGGCTCGTCGACGAACCGGATGGGCTAAAGGCGCTCGGACAGCGGCTCGACACGCTTGCACAGCTCTTTCGCGACAATTTCAGCGATCAGACAGATACAGTCACCAACGGTCCGTCCCCTGCAGATGCCGATGTCTTCCAAAAGGTTGTCAAAGGTCGGCAAGACCTCGTCGCCCAGTATGACCGGCTGGAGGCGCTTATCTCACAGGCGGCCTCCAAGATCCTGGCCCTGGAGAAATCCATCATTGTCGCGCAGATCGAGTTCGGCAATCAACAGCGTGACACCGGGAGTTCGAGCCAGTCGTATTCCTGGGCAATCGACACCGCCAAAACCCTTGGGGAGATCTCCGGCAGCGTTGCATCGCTTGCCATCCTGACCAAGGATTTCTCCATTGATACGGGCGAAAAACACAGCGCGGAAAGTCAGCGCCTCGTCGCCCAGATCAATACTCTTGCCTCCCGCCTTGCCCGGCTCAAAAACATCGATGCGCGTCACGAGATTGCCGGTGTGCTGGTCGACTATCGCAAGATAATGCTTGGCCCGGATGGCGTCGTCGAAGGATTGTCGCAGTTACAGATCAGCGAAGCGCAACAGGATCGTCTTTACAAAGAGGCTGAAGCCGTCCTGAACCGCATTGGCACCTGGAGCAGGTCGAACACGCAGCGTGCGGCGATGGAGTTTCGACAAAGCGCGGCAGAAACCACGCGAATCGTGGAACGCATTCGCTTTGTCGATGTCGCTTTCAACATGTGTATGCTGTTGATTTCTCTGGCGCTCTTGTGGTTCATGATCGAGGTTCGCATGATCTCGCGCATCCACCGCCTGACCCGCCATATCCAGCGCATGTCCCGCGGCGAGCTCGACGACCCGATCAACACCAGCGGCTCGGACGAAATCTCGGAGATCGCAAAGGCTGTCGAGAAATCACGCCTCACCGCCGCTGCGCTGAAGCGCTCGAACGAGGAGCTGGAGAGATTTGCCTATGTGGCCGCACATGACCCGCGTGCGCCATTGCGGGCGATTTCAAATCTGATCGAATGGACCGAAGAAGACTTTGCCGATGAGATGCCGGCCGATGCGCAAAAGAATATCGGATTGATCCGCAATCGCACGGACAGACTATCCAGCCATCTGTCGGCGCTGCTGGATTATGCACGTGCAGGACAGATCGAGGGCGAACACGGCGCATTCAGCCTGACGCATTTTGCAGATGAGCTGCGGCTCTACTTCAATTCCAACCCGGAATTCGAAATCAAGGTCGAGCAGGATTGCGGTCCCTTCGGTGCATATCTGACACCGTTGAAAACCATCCTGATCAATCTTGTCAGCAATGCCAGCAAGCATCACGACAGATCATCGGGCACCATCCGCATCAGCAGCGAACTCTACCCGAACTACGTGGAAATAACCGTTGCCGACGATGGTCCGGGCATCCCGAAACAATACCAGGAGCAGATTTTCGTGCTGTTTCAAACGCTGAAATCCCGTGATGAAGTCGAAGGGTCCGGCCTGGGTCTGGCTCTTGTGCAAAAACTTGCCAGATCACTGGGTGGCAGCGTTTCTGTAGTTTCCAATCCGGAGGTGGCGCGCGGCACCGTGTTCACGGTCCGGATCCCGCTCAACTCCAAATCAAAGAAACCGCTGAATGACACCCAAGGATTGGCCGCATGACCAATAAAGAATCCGTTACATTCCTGATTGTCGATGACGATGAAGTGGCTGTCATGGCCATCAAACGCGCCTTGAAAAAGCTGCGTCTCGTGAACCCGGTAGAGGTCGTGGGCGACGGGCAGGAAGCGCTGGACCTGTTGCGCGGCGTGAACGCTGCCGCGCTGGAGCGCCCCTATATCATCCTGCTTGATCTGAATATGCCGCGCATGGGTGGTCTGGAATTCCTGTCAGAGGTCCGGGAAGACAAGGAACTGGCAAATTCCGTGATCTTTGTTCTGACAACCTCCGATGCGCCCTCCGATATCGCGGTCGCTTATGAGCACAAAATCGCAGGCTATATCGTGAAAGAAAACGCCTATGACGCCGTCAAATCGGCCGTTGAAATGCTGGGCGCCTATGTCGAGATTGTGTCGCTTGAAAACAAGCTGAGATGACGCCGGTCAGCGGATCAATGCTGTTGGCGCCAGCTTGCTGAAAAGGCGGGCCCTTACAATCTGTGCGGTCCATGAACGCAACGGCGGGAGAAGACTGATATTCCCGGCGCCATCGATGGCAGCATTCGTATGGTCGATGCCCCGGCGCGACTGAACGCTAATGGCGTAGCTACTCTGGCGGTGGCGCTGTTTCTTCATGGCGATATCTAGCCCCGATGCCCCCGGTGGTGGCCCCCGCCCCTCAAAGCATATGGCAATACCAAGCTGTCGCTGGACCAGATGCACCTGAATGGTCTTCGGGATGCGGGCTCCGTCCATTCGGAGGCCGCGCATTCCAGTCCGAATTCTGACCACGGATCGACAGCTTGCGGCCTGACATCGGTGATCGGGAAGATTTTCCGATCCAGAGACGCTCAAATCTGCGCGACACATCCCATGTTGGAACGCGCACATTCGAAAGACGCGCAAGATTGGAAAACGGGTCGGGCCCTGTGCTCAAACCTGCAATCGTTCTAGATTGCGACCATACAGATTGGCCGCATGGCAGAGCGGGATCGCCCGCTGCACCCTCAGCCCCAACGCCTGCGTGGTCTTCTGGTCAACTCTGAACCAACCTGCGCGCCGGTCAACAGCGCTGCTCTGCGCGTGCAGCCGGTTGCCCGCCCCACGGTTGTCGCACAAGTCTGCGGATCGCAGCACCTACATCACTGTCAGCCACTCAACCAATCACTCAACCTATTCCAATGCAATCATACCGGTGAAACCGACCCGCGCCAGCTGGCGCGGGATATCAGTCTTCGACGGTTTGCCCCAGTTCGCACCAACCATCAGATCCCGCGCAGCAAGTTCAGCGCAGAACCAGTCTGGTCAGCCCTCTTTTCCAGCAGGATCAACCTCTTAACTGGGGTGACGTGACCCAGCCTAACCCTACATTTGCCTCCCCGCCATGGGCCAGCAAAACCCCGCGTGCGCGCCATGGACGGCGCCAAGGGCATGACCGGCCATCCGGGACGCCCCAGAACCACGCCTGCCCAGACGCGGGCATCATTTCAGCGTCAGCACAACAAACAGCGTCCCCGCAATCCCTGCAAAGATGGTGAGCCAAATGAGCCCCACCAGCTCGGTCGTGCTTTCCGCTTCAAGCTGGTTGGCCAGCGAGATGATTTCAGCGGTGACATTCCTCTCTTCCCTGCGCAGAAAGTCGATCCATTCCGTCGACGCCGCGACCCAGCGCTCGCTGTTGAGAGCCGCCGGCCCGGAGGCCGCTTTTGCTGACCTGATGGTATCACGCAGGTCGCTTAAGGTGAGATATTGGTCCGTCCTTTGCAGCGATGGCAGCCAGCTTCCACTTCCCTTGACGACCGCTGCTTCGGTCAACAGGATGATCTGCGCGCCGCCGAGGGCGGCGAAATGCTCCCGCAGCGCAGAAGAATTTCCCGTTTCGATGACCGCCGCGCCAGTTGCCCGCTCAAGTCCGGCCTTTTCCTTGGCTTCGCCGATCAGGAAACGCGCCTGTCGCAGCGCTTGGTATTCGGTGGAACTGTCCAGCCCGACGCTTTGTCGGGTAAGAGCCATGATGGTGCTGATGAGTTCCGTGTAGGGCCCAGCGACATCCGAAACCATGACCGGCCTATCAAAGCCGAAGCCATCGACATGCTGGCGCAGTTCCGCCAGCCGTTCCACCCCGTGAACAACGCGATCAAAGGCCAGGCTATGATCGTCGGCCATCAGGGTGATGCGCGAAAGTGCCGAGGCGACCACCGCATCAGTCTGGCCGCGCTGACGTATCAACGCATCTGGAAAAACCCGCCCATCTGAGGAGACATATCCGACGGAATACCCGCGCTCGCGCTGCAGCTCATGGATCATATCGCTGATCGCGCTTTCCTCCTGCGCGGTCTGCGCGGCGTATTCCGCAAGGAGGTAGCGAGCGCGCTGCGCCACAAGCGCGCTCGCAGCGAGATACCCTGCCAGCAGGAAAAGCGGCGCAACAACCAGCAATATGGCAAGCCTGAGCGGCATGATTTCCCCAATCCGATGAGACACTGTTGGAACAATTATAGGAGTACTTTGTTTAACATATACTACCAAAACGTGTATTGCTTCAGTTTCCTCAGCGCAGGGTCTAGAGCCGCGGCTGCCAGCCCCGCCGGATCGGCTGTCGTTCAGGACCGGCAGCAGCGGCGTGAGAGGCGCAGACAGATCGCGCACAGCGGCACCTGCGCAGACCCCCTTTCTGGCTTGCCGTGTAAACGCATCCCCTCCTGCTGTGATGTGCTACACTGATGCTTCGGGCAGCGGCATTACGCGCCAATCCGCTGACCGGCGAACGGGCTTGATTTTTGCAACTGTTAGCGATAACGATGCGGCAATTGTCAGGCCACCGGGCGCGCCCGTCGAAGGCTGAACCCCTATCACCATCGGAGTTGCACAGATGACCTTGAAAATTGCGATCAATGGATTTGGACGAATTGGCCGTGGCGTTTTGCGCGCCTTGCTGGAGAGCAACGCCGACGATATCTCGGTTGTGGCGATCAACGATCTGTCGCCTGCGGAAACCCTGGCGCATCTGTTGAAATACGACAGTGTCCATGGCCGCCTGCGGAACGAGGTGACCGTCGACGGCGATACGATGACTGTCGGCAATCACAGCATCCGCCTGACGGCGATCCGTAATCCCGAGGATCTGCCCTGGCAGGACGTCGATATCGCCTATGAATGCACCGGCCTGTTCACCGGCCGCGAGACTGCTGCCAAGCATCTGCAAAACGGCTCCAAACGTGTCCTGATCTCCGCCCCCGGCAAGGAGGTCGATCGCACCGTGGTGTTCGGGGTCAATCACAAGGATCTGACCAAGGACGACGTCATTGTCTCCAACGCCTCCTGCACCACCAATTGTCTGGCCCCGGTGGCAAAGGTTCTGGACGATACATTCGGCATTAAGACCGGGTATATGACTACGATCCATGCCTATACCGGTGATCAGCCGACCCATGACACCAGCCACAAGGATCTTTACCGCGCCCGTGCCGCGGCGCTGTCGATGATCCCGACCTCAACAGGCGCAGCCCGCGCGATTTCGGAGGTCCTGCCGCATCTGAAAGGCCGCCTGGAGGGTTCGGCAATCCGCGTGCCGACCCCCAATGTTTCGGTGGTTGATCTCAGCTTCATTCCTGAAAAACCTGCCACTGTTGAGACAATCAACGAGGCGATGAAGGCTGCGGCGGCGGGCGATCTGGCAGGGATCCTGTCCTATGAGACGGACCCGCTGGTCTCCATCGACTTCAACCACGACCCGCATTCCTCCTGTTTTGCGGCACCACAGACCGCGGTTACCGCCGAGGGGCTGGTCCGCGTTGTCAGCTGGTATGACAACGAATGGGGCTTCTCCAACCGGATGGTCGACACCGGCCGCCACATGGGCAAGGTGATGAACGGCTAATCACGCGGAAGATGCGCTGACAGAACAGGAAAGGGCTGCCACTGGCAGCCCTTTTTGCGTTGTACTCTTAGGCCTTGCCCACCCCTTGCGGGCAGGCCCTTATGCCGCTAGATGCGGAAAATCGGTTGCAGCAGGCGCGGGACAAAGGACCGGAACCGCAGTGCAGCGTCAGTCGCGGCAAGGCAGATGCAGGTCTCACCGTCCTCGGCAATCGGCGTATGTTCCAGGTGATCGTCCGCAACTTCCAGATCCCCGACGCCAAAGCGCCCGGTTTCATCGCGAAACGCGCCCTGTAATACCAGCGTCAGCTCCAGCCCGTTGTGGCCATGGTCGGGGACCGCCTGTCCCGCAGGAATATAGAGCAGCCGCACGCTGCCCTCCTCGTCATGGCTGAGGATTGACTGACGCACACCCATGCCGAGCGACTTCCACTTTGGCGGCAGCCCACCCAGCGCCTGCATCACCGGCGCCGGAAAGATGCCCGAGCGGTTGAACTTCGGTGCGTCCTCGAAGGGTGAATCCAACTCGGCAAACACGCGCTCCCGCAGATCATCCGAGACATCCCGGGTTCCACAGGTTTCCAGTACCGACCCGCCGACCGCCTGATGCGCATTCAACCGGGCGCGGCAGTCGTCACACATCGACAGATGGGTCGCCACAACCAGAGAGTAGGCATAGGGCAAATTGCCAGAGGCATAGGCCACCAGCAACGGGTCAGGGATATGATGGCGTACGCCGGTCATGATAGTCCTTGTTCCTTCAACTCATGACGCAACCGCTCAAGTCCGAGGCGGATGCGGGATTTGATTGTCCCCAGGGGCAATCCGGTCTGTTCCCGGATGTCCGCATGGGTCAGCTCGCCCAGATAGGCCTTTTCAACCATCTCTCGCTGTGCCGGTTTCAACCGGGCCAGGGCTGCGCGCAGCTTTGTTGTTTCCTGATCCAACGCCAGAATCTGGGCTGCATCTTCTTGTGTTTCCTCGGGAAGCTTCAGCTCCTCCGGTATTGGCCGCCGTTCCTTGCGGATCACGTCGATCTGCCTGTTGCGGGCGATCTGGTAGATCCACGCCGAGACCTGAGCACGTTCAGGATCGAACATGGCCGCCTTTCGCCATACGGTCAGCATCACCTCCTGAACGACCTCTTCGGCCTGGCTGGGTGGCATACCGGATCGGCAGATCACCCCCTTCAGACGCGGCGCGAAATAGTCGAACAGACGACCAAACGCCACCTTGCAGCGGTTGTCGCGCACGGCCAGCATCCAGACTGTCTGATCCGACAGGCTTTCCCGTTCCACTTTTTTCCTTTCGCGCATTACACTAGTGTCACGGCCTACCGTAACGGGCGGCGCAGGCGCTGCAAGAGTTGGATGGCTCAGCATGGTCAACATGTACGGATTACGCATCTTTCACGGTGCTGGATCACTCTGAGCGCAATTAATTTCAGTTTTTTCCATTCGCCCGGAGAGGCCCGTCATCTTAATCACCATCTTTTTTGATCCGCCCGGGCGAGCGGCCCGTAACAAGTTGAAATCACAGATGGAGACAGCATGTCCTTCGACGCATTATCATCCGCTCGCCAGCGTATCGCCGTTGTCGGTGGTGGCATCTCCGGGCTTGCCACCGCCTGGCTGCTCGCAAAAAGCCACAACGTCACGCTTTATGAAGCCGCGCCGCGACTGGGTGGGCACGCGCGGACCGTCGTTGCCGGTCGTAATGGCGACCAGCCCGTGGATACCGGCTTCATCGTCTTCAACTATGTGAACTATCCGCATCTGACGTCGATGTTCCGCGATCTGGATGTGCCCGTGGTCAAAAGCGACATGAGTTTCGGTGCCAGCATCGGGGATGGCCGCGTCGAATACGGTCTGCGAGATCTTGGGGCGCTGCTCGGGCAGCGTCGCAACATCGCGCGGCCCGCCTTTTTCCGCATGGTACGTGATATCCTGCGCTTCAACGCCAACGCCGAAGAGGTCGCCAAGAGTGACAGCGTCACCATCGGCGAACTGGTCAATGATCTGAAGCTCGGCGACTGGTTCCAGCGCTATTACCTGATGCCCATCTGTGGCGCGATCTGGTCGACGCCGCCGGATGAAATCCGCGGTTTTCCGGCGCAGTCGCTGGTCCGCTTCTTTCGCAATCACGCATTGCTCAGCGCTTCTGGACAGCATCAATGGTGGACGGTCAAAGGCGGCAGCATCGAATATGTCCGGCGTCTGACCGCCCGATTGGACCAGATGGGCTGCCAATTGCGTCCGGGCACCCCGGTGCGCAGCGTCGAACGGACATCCGAGGGGGTACGCATCCACCTCCCCGATGGCACCTCCGAAAACTTTGATCAGGTGGTGATGGCCTGCCATTCCGATGACAGCCTGCGATTGCTGGCGCAGCCGACAGCGGCAGAGCAGGCAACGCTGGGGGTCATGCGCTATCAGGATAACGAGATGATCCTGCACCGCGACACCGACCAGATGCCGCGCCGCCGTGCCTGCTGGTCGTCCTGGGTCTACAAGGCTGACACCCGCGACAACCGGGCCGCCATCGGCGTCACCTACTGGATGAACCGGCTCCAGAATATCGACGAAAACGATCCTCTGTTCGTTTCGCTGAACCCGGTAAAGGATGTGCGGTCGGATCTGATCTACGATCAAAAAACTTTCCGCCATCCGGTGTTTGACACCGCCGCGCTGCGTGCACAAAGCCGGATTGCCGATATCCAGGGGCAGAACAACACCTGGTTTGCCGGTGCCTATCTGCGGCATGGGTTTCACGAAGACGGCTTTGCCAGCGCGGTGCGCGTCGCACGTGGCATCAGCGCGCGGGAACGGGTGATCGGATGACCCTGTGGCCCGAGCATATCGCCGGACAGACCACCCATGCCCGCCATGGCGCCATCTCCAACAGCTTTCGCTACGGCGTGGACTATGTGCTGATTGACCCACGCTCCGAGAGCGGCCCGCTGCTGTTTTCGCGCAATCGCTTCAATCTGGCTGCGGTCCATGATCGCAACCATGGTGGCGCACCAAAACAGGGGATCGGCCTGCCATGGGCGCAGGACGTGTTCGCCCACGCCGGGCTGGATCTGGAGGGGATCACCATTCGGCTGCTCACTCAACCGAGCTATCTGGGCCATATTTTCAACCCGGTCAGCTTCTGGCTGGCCTTTCGCGGCAAGGCGCTACATGCGGTCATCGCCGAGGTCAGCAATACCTTTGGCGACCGGCACAGCTATGTCTGTCACAAACCCGGCTTCACCGCGATCGCCCCCTCCGACAAGCTTCAGGCCAAGAAGATCTTTCACGTCTCCCCATTTCAGGACATTGCCGGGGACTACTGGTTCAACTTCGACATCGGCCCCCGGCGGATCGCCATCCGGATCGACCACAAGAACGATGGCGAAGGGGTGGTCGCCACGCTGACCGGCCCGCGCCAGCCGCTGAGCAACGCCGCACTCATACGCTCCAGCCTGCGCCGCCCGGCCGGCACGCTGCGCACGGTTGCGCTGATTTACTGGCAGGCGCTGAAATTGAAACTCAAGGGCGCCAGCTATCGCCCCCGCCCTACCCCACCGGAACATGAGGTCAGCTGATGATTTTCCTTACCAAACGCGTAAAACACGACTTTCGCGACAGCTGCGCGCGCATCCGCAAGGGCAGTCTGCGCCTGCTGACCCCAGAGGGCGACACCCATGATTTCGGCACCGGTGAACCACGCGCCGAAATCCAGCTGCGTGACTGGAGCGCCATAACCGCCATGGCCGCCCGCGGCGATATCGGCCTCGGCGAGGCCTATGTCGCCGGACTTTGGGAGACGCCCAGCATCGAAGACGTCATCAAGGTGGCGCTGCTCAACCTCGATCATCTCACCGATTACGCCTACCCGAGTTTCTGGGCCAGTCTGAAGTTCCGGGTCGTGGACCGGATGCTGCGCGCCAATTCGATCAAGGGCGCGGCGCGGAACATCAAGGCCCATTACGACGTCGGCAATGAATTCTACCAGCTGTGGCTGGACGAAAGCATGACCTATTCCTCGGCCCTCTTTGCGCCGGGTGACAATGACCTCGCGCGTGCGCAGACCCGCAAATACGACCGGGTGCTGAGCCGCCTCACCGCCGGTGATCGCGTCCTGGAGGTTGGCTGCGGCTGGGGCGGATTTGCCGACCGCGCCGCCGAACAGGGGCGCCATGTTACCGGGCTGACCATCTCCCCCAGTCAGTTTGGTTATGCCGACGCGAGGCTCGATGGGCGCGCCGATATCCGCCTTTGCGATTATCGCAAATCGGAGGGAAAATTCGACAATATCGTTTCCATCGAAATGGTTGAGGCCGTGGGCGAACGCTATTGGCCCAGCTATTTCGCCACGCTGAAAGACCGTCTGGCCGATGACGGCCGTGCCGTGGTGCAGGCGATCACCGTTCAGGACAGCTATTTCGACATCTATCGGCAGTCCTCGGACTATATCCGCCAGTATACTTTTCCGGGCGGCATGTTGCTCTCTGATGCGGTGATCTCACATCAGGCGCGCACCGCAGGTCTGAAGGTTACGGATAATTTCGCCTTTGGCCAGGATTACGCGCGCACCTGCCGGGAATGGGCGGCGCGCCTTGTCGCGATGACCCCCAAAATCCACTCTCTGGGCTATGGCGAGGCCTTCCTGCGCAACTGGCGCTACTATCTGGAAACCTGCGCCGCCTCCTTCGAGGTCGGCCAGACGGACGTGGTTCAGGTGGAGCTGGCCCATGCCTGAGATCCGCCAAAACCACCTGCGCTCCGCAATCGCCGCATTTGCCGTCAGTCTCGGCGTGGGTCTCGCCAGCGCTGCAACCGCAAATACCGGCCTCAGCTCGCCGACCAAACTGGGAGAGGTCACCTTCCGCTGGTTTGGCCTGCCGCTCTATGATGCCAGCCTTTACACCGAAGGGCAGACCCGCTTTGACTGGCAGAACCCGATGGCGCTCAAGCTCAGCTATCGGCGCGGGTTCAGCAGATCCCAGCTGATGCAGGCCACGGTCGCGGAACTGCTGCGGCTGGAAGGCAGGCGCGCCGATCACGATCAGCTGGTCGGCAAGCTGGATCGCTGTTTTCGCGATGTGAGACCGGGCGACAGCTTCGTGGCAACAACCCGCGCGCCTGATCAGGTGGCGCTCTATCTGAACGGAAAACAGACCTGCGATCTGCGCCATGCAGACGCCCGCAAGCGGTTTCTGAATATCTGGCTGTCGCCCAACAGCCGCGCTGCGCGTTTGTCCCGCGAGCTGCGGGGCAACTGATGCAAGCCACCCGTATCTCCCTATTTGCGCTGATGCTGGCCGCCGCCGGTCTGCCGCTCTATATCCATCTGCCGCGCTTTGCGACGGCGGAACTGGGACTGAGCCTGGCAACCCTCGCAGCGGTGCTGGCGGCGATACGGGTGCTGGATTTCGTGCAGGACCCCCTGCTGGGCTGGGTCACCGACCGCTGGCCGCAGGAACGCGCGACCTTTGCAGCTTTGGCGGCCTTTGGCATGGCGGTGGGGTTCATCCTGCTCTACACCTACCGCCCGGCCGCGGGGGGCGTGCTGCCATGGTTCGTCATCGCCCTGGTGCTTCTGTTCACGGCCTATAGTCTCGGAAGTGTTTTGTTCTACGGGCAAAGCACCGCGCTTGCAGGCAGCCCGGAGGCGCTGATCCGTCTGGCCGGGTTTCGCGAGGGCGGCACATTGGCCGGTATCATCCTGGCAGCCCTGGCGCCGGGCGCGCTGGTTGCCGTCGGCGCAGGCCACGGCGGCTACCCCGCTTTTGGCTGGATGCTGGCCGCACTCTGCGGTGTGGTCTGGTGGCTGACCCGCGGCCTCTGGACAGCGGCACCGCGCCCCGAACACCCGCTGTCCATCACCGCGCTGCGTGCAGCGGGTGGCCTTCGCCTGCTGGCGCTGGCCCTCGTGAACAGCCTGCCGGTCGCCATGACATCGACACTGTTTCTGTTCTTCGTCGAGGACAAGCTGGCGCTTGCCGATCTGGCCGGCCCCTTTCTGGTTCTGTTCTTTCTCGCAGCGGGACTATCGGTTCCGCTATGGACCCGCGCGGCAGAGAAGTTCGGCGCGCGCGAGGTGTTGTTTCCGGCGATGGCACTGGCGATCCTTGCCTTTGTCTCCGCAGCCTTTCTTCCGCCCGGCGCCAGCCTTGGCTTTGCCGCCATCTGCATTGGTTCGGGGGCCGCGCTCGGCGCGGATATGGTGATCCTGCCGGTGCTGTTTTCACGCGCATTGGCGCGCGCCGGGTTGCAGGCGGGGCAGGCCTTCGGGCTGTGGTCCTTTGCTGCCAAACTCGCGCTTGCCGTCGCTGCTGTGCTCCTGCTGCCACTTCTGCAGATGAGCGGCTTCACCCCCGGTGGCGAAAACAGCGCCGCCGCCCTGCAGACGCTGACATGGGCCTACGCAATCATTCCCTGCTGCATCAAACTTATCGCCATCGCGATGGTGATCCGCCTCCCTGGAAAGGTAACCGCGTCATGAAACTCCTGCTTGTTGCCATCATTCTGCTGCTGCTGCTTGCGCTCCTTCGCCCTGGGCTGGGATTTCGCAGCCAGCACCCCGAACACTATGCCAATACCAGTCCCGCCTTCGACATTCGCACACATCTGAGCGGCGAGATGATCTCCGAAGGTATGATTTACGGCCCGTTGGGGCGCGTCTCCTCGCGGTTTGTCGCCACGATGACGGGCGAATGGGAGGGCGACACTGGCACGTTGAGCGAGAATTTCTCCTACGCCAGCGGCGGCGCGCAGATGCGGAAATGGTTCCTCACCATGGGCGAAAACGGCAGCTTCACCGCCACCGCAGATGACATCATCGGCACCGGACAGGGTCAGCAGATGGGAGCCGCCGTGCACCTGACCTATCGCATCCGCCTGCCAGAAAGCGCCGGTGGCCATGTGCTGGATGTCACCGACTGGATGTATCTGATGGAGAACGGCACGATCATGAACCGCTCCGAAATGCGCAAATTCGGCATCAAGGTGGCCGAGCTGATCGCCACCATGCGACCGAAGGGAGAGTGAGATGTTTGCAGGACAGACCTGGTGGATCGTCGGCGCGAGCGAGGGGCTGGGGCGTGCGATCGCCGAGAAGCTGGATGCCGCAGGCGCGCGGCTGGTGCTGTCAGCGCGCAGCGAAGAGCGCCTGCAGGAGCTGGCGGGCACGCTGAGCAATGCCACTGCCCTGCCACTGGATGTGACCGATCCCGACGCCATCAGCCGGGCCGTGGAGCAGATCGGCAAGGTGGATGGCGTCCTTTACTGTGCCGGGGCCTATGACCCGATGCCTGCGCAGGACTGGGACGCCGAGAAGGTCGAGCTGATCTGCGACGTGAACTTCATGGGCGCAATTCGTGTGGTTGGCCGCGTCATACCGCAGATGGTCGCTGCCAACGAAGGGCATATCGTGCTGATCGGCTCACTCGCCGGTCACACGGGCCTGCCCGGAGCGACCGGCTATGGCGCGTCGAAATCGGCCGTTATACACATGGCCGAGAACCTCCAGGCCGATCTGATCCAGACCCCCATAAAGGTTCAGGTGATCAATCCGGGTTTCATCAAAACCCGTCTGACCGACAAGAACGATTTCAAGATGCCGATGATCCAGACCCCGGATGAGGCGGCAGATGCCTGCCTGAAAGCAATGCGAAGCGGGCGCTTCAGCACCAGTTTCCCCGCCCCCTTCGCCTGGGTCTTCACCATCGGCAAACATCTTCCCCGCAAACTGTTCCTGCGCCTGATGGGGGCGGGAAAATGAGCCCCCATTCGCCGCGCCATATCGTCATCATCGGTGCCTCCGGTGGCATCGGGTCGGCGCTGGTTGACCATTTTGCGGCGCGAAACCCCGCCAGCCTGACGGCGGTCGCGCGCGGCGTATTGCCACCGAAGGCCGGCGTCGACAGCTACCGCGCCGATATCACGGATGAGGACCAGCTGGCCGGGTTCGCCGATGATCTGCGCCGCAGGGGTATCGCCCCGGATCTGGTCGTCGTTGCAACCGGGGTCCTCTCCGACGAGGCCGGGCTTAAGCCTGAGAAATCCTATCGTCAGCAGGACCCGGTCGCGTTCCGCAAGGTATTTGAAATAAACACCTTTGCCCCCGCCATCATTGCCAAACATCTGCTGCCGATCATGCCTCGCAAGGGGCGCGCAGTCTTTGCCGCCCTGTCCGCGCGGGTCGGCTCGATCAGCGACAATGGCCTCGGCGGCTGGCATGCCTATCGCGCCTCCAAAGCGGCACTGAACATGCTGATCCGCAACTACGCCATCGAAACCGCGCGCAGCAACGAGGAGATGATTTGTGTCGGCCTGCATCCCGGCACCGTAAAAACACCGCTGTCAGAACCTTTTTCAAAGAACGTCCCCGACGACGCCCTGTTCGAGCCGCAACAGGCCGCGGCCTACCTCGCCCAGGTGATCGACCGGCTATCCGCCAAGGACAGCGGGCGGGTGTTCGACTGGGCAGGCAAGGAAATCCCAGCCTGATGATGGGCTGATCGCCACCAGATCGTGGCGACCGTGTTATCAAACACAGCGCCGGACTTGCTCATCCAGCAGGCCCCATGCGACAGTGGGTGAACACCGCACGCAGCCATGCGCTCTGCGGACTCACCCGATGTGCCAGCTGCCTACAGGACCTTGCCGCCTTGAAATCCGTCCGGCTCCGCCTCCTATTGCTCGCACTTCTGCCGCTCAGCGTGGTGATGCCGCTGCTGCTGGTCGTGGCCATGGCGCGCTGGAACGCGGATTACGACAATGTTCTGATCGTCAATGTGGAAAGCGATCTGAAAATCGCCGACCAGTATTTGCGCCAGTTGCAGGCCAATACCGGCGATGATCTGGCAGCAATCGCCAGCTCGGCCCGGTTTGCCGAGGTCCTGCGCGCATCGTTGCAGGATCAGTTGCGGTTTCTTGACCAGCAGCGGCAATCCCTCCAGCTTGATTTCCTCTATTATCTGCCATTGCGCAATATTGACCGCGAGGCGCGCCGCTGGCCGGTGATCGACCGCGCCGCGCAGGGCAGGCTGGCCTCGGAAATCGACATTTTCTCCGCTGCGGACCTGGATGAGATCTCTGCTGACCTGCGTGACCGGGCCCGTATTTCCCTGATCGAGACCGAGGCCGCCGCGCCGACAACCCGACCGGCGGAAGATCGCGGCATGGTGATCCATTCCGCCGCGCCGGTGACCAATAACGGCAGTGAAGGCGTGCTGGTGGCGGGCCGGCTTCTGAACCGGGATCTTGATTTCATCGATACGATCAATGCGCTGGTCTATCTGGGCGACAGTCATCGCATCAGCCGCAAGGGCACCGCGACACTGTTTTTGGAAGATACCCGTATCTCCACAAACGTTCGCCTGTTTGAAGACGTCCGCGCGCTTGGCACCAGGGTTTCGCAGGCGGTGCGCGATGCGGTGCTGGGTGAGGGGCAGACCTGGCTCGACCGTGCCTTTGTGGTGAACGACTGGTATATCTCCGGCTATCTGCCGCTCACCGACAGCTTCGGGCGTCGCGTTGGGATGCTCTATGTCGGCTTCCTTGAGGCGCCCTTTGCGGCGGCCAAACTCTCCGCTTATTGGACTGTGGTGCTGTCATTCCTGTCCGTTCTGCTGTTGTCCGCGCCCCTGTTCCTGTGGCTGGCCAAAGGGATCTTTGCGCCTCTGGAGCAGATGAGCTACACCATGGCCCGTGTCGAACGTGGCGATCTGACCGCGCGCAACGGCAATGTCGGGCGCCGTGACGAGATCGGTCAGGTTGCGGCCCATCTCGACAGCCTGCTTGATCAGGTTCAGGATCGTGACCAGAAACTGCGCGACTGGGCAGAGGAGCTGAACGCGCGTGTCGACCAGCGCACCGCCGAACTGCGCGCCGCCAACGAAAAACTGGAGGCAACCTATAAGCAGCTGGTGATGAGTGAGAAACTCGCCTCCATCGGCGAGATTACAGCCGGTGTGGCGCATGAGATCAACAACCCTGTCGCCGTGATCCAGGGCAACGTCGATGTGATGCGGATGACCCTGGGCGCCGCCGCCGAGGAAGTGGACACCGAGCTGGCGCTGATTGACGATCAGATCCTGCGGATCAGCGCCATCGTTGGCAAGCTGCTGCAATTTGCGCGCCCCACCGAATTTGGCACCTTCGAGGAAAGCCTGGATCTGGCCCCGGTTGTCTCCGACTGTCTGGTGCTGGTCGATCACGTGATCACCAAACAGGCCATTACCGTTGAAAAACAGTTCGCCGCAACGCCACCGGTTCGCATAGACCCGGGCGAATTGCAGCAGGTGGTGATCAACCTGATCCTCAACGCGGCGCAGGCCATGGAGGGCTGCGGCAGGCTCCTGCTGGCCCTGAGGCCGATGGAGCGCGACGGTGTCAGCGGCGCCTGTCTTGAGGTTTCGGACACCGGGCCGGGCATCGCTGCCGAAGATCTGCCGTCGGTGTTCAACCCGTTCTACACCACCAAACTGGGCGAAGGCACCGGGCTGGGGCTGTCGATCAGCCAGACCCTGATTCAGCGCGCCGGCGGGGTGATTTCGGCCGACACCCGGATTGAGAACGGGGAGATCAAAGGCGCCGTCTTTTCGATCTGGCTGCCTGCGGTCAAGGCCGGGGACTGAGCCACAGCCCGCGACACGCTGGCCGTCCATCCACCTATCGCTCGGATGATATCACAGCCCCCAACTGGCGCATTTTCGATCAATCGTTTTCCGCGAAACCCCCAACCGTCGGGCGGCCTCGGCGCGATTGCCGTCACAGGCATCCAGCACATGCACGATATGACGCTGCATCACCAGATCGAGCGTATCCATCGCAGCACTGCCCGTGATCCCGCCGGTGCCTGCGAACTCCTCAGGAAAGGCGCCGAGAATGACCGACCGTTCAATCAGGTTGCGCAGCTCACGCACATTGCCTGGCCAGTCGTAGCGGCTGAATTTCAGCAGGGTCTCAGCGTCGAGCTCCAGCGCAGGCATGGCCAGCGTGGTAGAGAACTGCTCCATAAACAGCGCCGCCAGCTCCACGATATCCTCAACCCGTTCACGCAGCGGTGGCATCTGGATGTTGACGATATTGATCCGGTGATAGAGATCGGCACGGAAACGGCCCTCGGCCACGGCCTGTTCCAGATCGGCATTGGTGGCAAACAGGAACCGCAGGTTCAGCGGGATATCGCGCTCTGCGCCGACCGGCCGGATGCGCTGGTCCTCCAGCACGCGGAGCAGCGCGGCCTGCACCTGTTCGGGCATCTGGGCCACCTCGTCCAGAAACAGCGTGCCGCCATCAGCATAAAGAAACAGCCCGTCCTGTCGGCGGTCCTGCGAATCCACCATACCGAACAGCTCATGCGCGATGCGATCAGGCGCGATGGCCGCGCAGTTCACCGCCACAAACGGCTTCTCCGCGCGGTCCGACAGCGAATGCAGCGTCCGCGCCGCGATTTCCTTGCCGGTGCCACTGGCGCCGGTGAACAACACAGGCGTCGGCAGCGGCGCCAGCCGGGTAATCATGTCACGCGCGGTCTGAATCGCAGGAGATTTCCCCAGCAAACGCCCCCGCGCAGCGGTGCCCTCCGCCGATAGCGCATGTTTCAGCAGGTAGTTTTCCCGCCGCAGATGCTTGCGGTCCAGGGCCCGTGCCACGGAATTGAGGATCTGATTGGCGCGAAACGGTTTCAGCACGAAATCCGCCACCCCGACCCGCAGCGCCTGAATGGCAGTTTCCAGATCCGCATAGGCGGTGACCAGCACCGTATCGGCAAACAGGCCGACCTTATGCTGTTCCTGTACCCATTCCAGCCCGGTTTTGCCGGGCATGATATTGTCGAGGATGATCAGGTCGAAATGCGCCTGATCCAGAATATTGGACGCCTCCGCGGCAGACGCCGCCTGCTCCACCCGCTTGCAGCGGGGGGTCAGGATCTTGGTCATGAAATTGCGCATACCTGGTTCATCATCGATCACCAGGATCGACGCACCGGCAAGGTTTTCCCCATATTCATCGCGGGGCGGCGGCGCGGTTGTCAGCACGGTCAATCCAGTCGGACGGCCGACCCGGAATGCACCTCATAAGAGGCGAACCCCGCCTGATCCAGTGCCAGATTGGCGCCGGCGGCGATCACGATGATGGCGGCAAACCCCGTCAACATGGCTTTCATTGTGTTACTTCTCCACCTTGGTTGCGCGTTTCAGAAACGCAATCAGATCGCGCCGGTCCTGCGGATCGGTAATCCGCTGCATCGGCATCTTGGAGCCGGGGATATAGTGATCCGGCCCCAGATCGAAGAGGGCATCAATTGTCGCCTCTCCCCAGATTATATCAGATCCATCAAGGACCTGCGAATAGCGATAACCCGCCAGCGTGCCCGCCGGGCGACCAAAAACATCATATAGGCTCGGTCCCGCCTTGCGGCTCTCACCGGGGCCGAGCGCGTGGCAGATCGAGCATTTCCGCATGAACTGCCGTTCGCCGTTGGGCATCGTTTCTGGGTCCTTCAGGAACCCGCGGTTGCCTGCCATCTGCGCCTCAGCCTCTCCCATCAGGGCAACCGGCCAGCCATAGGCCAGATCATCCAGCCCGGCGGCCCAGATGGTCTGCCCGTCCGGCGCAAACTCCAGCGCCCAGACCGGCCCGTCGCGGGTGGCGCGAAAATCGGCACTGATGCGCCAGGTCTCGGTGTCCACCATCATGATATAGCCCTGCCCGTCCCCGACGGCGAGCCGCGCGGTGCCCTCATGATGGGCCATTGCAAGGATAGGCCGTCGCTCCAGCGTGAAATCGGCTAAAGGCTCGCCCGTCTGTGTGTCGACAACGCGCGTCGCGCCATCCACAGCCCCATAGGCCAGCCAGTCGCCACCGGGGCCAAGCGCCAGCTGGTTGATGCCAAAGCCCTGATCGACCAGGCGCCGGGGCGGTTGGCCTGCGTCCTCGTAGACCAGTATCTGCCCCTCCATCGTGGCGGCATAAATCGCCCCCCCTGGTCCGATTGCCACGTCATTGATGCCACTGCCAACCGCTATGCGCTGTTCCGCTCCTCCGTCAAATGGCCAGAGGCCGATATTGCCGTCCCAGCTCGCCGACACCAGCATTTCGCGGTCAGGGGCAATGGCCAGCGCCCGGATCTTGCCCAGATGGCGGCCGATCAACTCGGCCTGCTGGCCGCCCTTCGGCCACAGGTAGAGCGCGAAATCATCCCCCGCGGTGACCAGACGACCGGCATCGACAAAGGCCAGAGCGGTGACCGCTGCATCATGCGCCTCAAGCCAGCGTGGCGTGCGATCTCTCCACAGGCCCACGGCATTGTCGAAACTGCCGGTGGCCACCTGACCCTCGGGCGACACCGCCAAGGCCATCACCGGGCCGCCGTGGCCTTTCAACGTGGTGAACTCATCCCCGTCGGCCGGATCGGCACCTGCGGGCAGCGCCAGAACAGTCGCAGCGCAGGCGGCCCACAGATAGCCCGTCCGCAGGACCAGCGCTGACAGGCGGCACCACACCGCCGGTCACTCCGCCGGTGTTGCGCCCTTGGCGCTGCCACTGCTGCCCTCTGGCGTGACTTCGCCCTTTTCGCGCATTTCCTCCAACCAGATGGAGTGGTGCTGATGCGCCCAAGCCTCATCCACGTCGCCGGTTCCCATCGCGTCAAAGGCACCTTCCATGCCCAGCGAGCCGATGTAGATATGCGCCAGAATAATCGCCATCAGCACAAAGCTGATAATGGCGTGCCAGCTCTGGGCCAGCTGCATTTCTTCCTGCGGTGCAAGGTCAACCGGCAGGGTGCCATAACCCACCAACTGCGGCAGGCCTAGATCATTCAAGATGGCAAAGGTCTTGGCAAAGAGCGGCATCTCAAACGGGAACAGGAGCGACAGGCCCGAAACCGAAATGGAGGTTCCAAGAACAATCACCGACCAGAAAATCAGCTTCTGGCCAAAGTTGAACTTCTTAGCGGGCGGATGGGCCTTGCCGACAATGCCGCCCATCTGGCGGATCCACACCAGATCCGTACGGTTGGGGATATTGTGGGCCACCCACATGACAAACACCATGATCAGCGCCAGCATGAACGCCCAGGAAACATTGTTGTGGACCCATTTGCTCCAGATCAGCAGGCCCGCGTTGATCTCCTTGCCCAGATAGGGGGCGATCACCATCCGGCCAAACAGGCTGGCCAATCCGGTAACGCCCAGCAGAATGAAGGATCCCGCCAGCATCCAATGGGCAAAGCGTTCGATGAACTGAAAGCGGGTGACCGTGCGTCCGGTAGAGGGCTCGTCTATGCGAATACGGCCGCGCAGCAGATAGAACAGCGCCAGAAAGCCTATCGTGCCCAGCAATAGCCAGCCACCATAGGTGCGAAGCGGCCCATCGCGGAAAGTCAGCCAGCGCATACCGCCATCCTGCACCAGAACAGTGGCAACATCGCCCCCCGCCGAGACCCGCAGATCTGCCGCGTTGTAGCGGATTGCGCGCCAGAGTTCGGGATCGGAGGCCCCACCGAGCGTGCCCAGCTGTTGCGTGATCCCGGCGCCAATCGCGCCCGCACCGGTATCGTCGCTGCGGAAACTGTCGTCGATTTTTTCGCCGCGCTGACGGGCCAGGATATCCTCCAGCGTCTGCGCCCCACCCGTGGCACTGCGATCCGGCACCGCCTCCGCCGCAGGGGCACCCTGGGTGTCCTGCGCCGCAGCGATCCCCGCCATCAGCGTCAGTTGCATCAGAATTGCAAAGGCGATGCGCAGCATGGGCCACACTCCTTCATGGGTTGTCTTGGAAACTGAACAGGAAAACAGGACGGCCCGCGCGGGCGGGCCATCCCTTCATGTCAAAGAGGGCTGATCAGCCGCCCTTCTGGTCATAGGCTGTCCCCCAGCCCCAGGCACCCGAGCCAAAGCCACGGGCGACAACGCGTTCGCGGTAGACCGCAGACACGACATCGCCGTCACCGGCCAAAAGCGCCTTGGTTGAGCACATCTCGGCGCAGATGGGCAGCTTACCCTCTGCAATCCGGTTGCGCCCGTATTTGGAGAATTCCGCATTGGAATGCGTCTCCTCGGGACCACCGGCGCAGAAGGTGCATTTGTCCATCTTGCCGCGGCTGCCAAAGTTGCCCGCCTGCGGATACTGCGGCGCACCAAAGGGGCACGCGTAGAAGCAATAGCCACAGCCAATGCAGAGATCCTTGGAGTGCAGGACCACGCCTTCTTCGTTCTGGTAGAAGCAATCGACCGGGCACACCGCCATACAGGGTGCGTCCGAGCAATGCATACAGGCGACCGAGATCGACCGCTCGCCGGGTTTGCCATCATTGATGGTCACCACCCGACGCCGGTTGATGCCCCAGGGCACCTCATGCTCGTTCTTACAGGCCGTCACGCAGGCGTTGCATTCAATGCAGCGTTCGGCGTCACAGAGAAACTTCGCTCTTGCCATATCTCTTTCTCCTTATGCTGCGCTGATTTTGCAGAGAGTACATTTGGTCTCCTGCATCTGGGTCACGCTGTCGTAGCCATAGGTCTGTGCGACGTTGCAGCTTTCGCCCAGAACATAGGGGTCAGCCCCATCCGGGTATTTGTCGCGCAGATCCGTGCCCTGGTAGTGACCACCAAAGTGGAACGGCATGAAGGCAACGCCCTCTCCGACCCGCTCTGTGACCATTGCCATGACTTTGACCTTGCCGCCTTCCGGGCCTTCGACCCAGACCTGAGAGCCATCGCGAATGCCGATATTGTTGGCATCGCGCGGGTGGATCTCGACGAACATGTCCTGCTGCAATTCCGCAAGCCACGGGTTGGACCGGGTTTCTTCGCCGCCGCCTTCATATTCGACCAGACGACCTGAGGTCAGGATGATCGGATATTCCTTGGAGACGTCGTTCTTCTGGATCGACGCATAGAGGGTCGGCAGCCGGTAGGCGTGACGGTCCTCATATGTCGGGTAGTCTTCGACCAGATCCCGGCGGTTGGTATAGAGCGGCTCGCGATGGATTGGCACCGGATCCGGGAAGGTCCAGACCACGGCACGCGCCTTGGCGTTGCCAAAGGGCGCACATTCATGCGCGATGGCAACCCGCTGGATGCCGCCCGACAGGTCGGTTTTCCAGTTCACCTTGGCCACCTTGTCGTCATAGTCCGACGGGAAGGGCGACATGCTCTGCTCGCCAACTTCGTGGGTGTAATCGGCAAACCCATCCACCCCGGCAGCCTTGGCGATAAAGGCCCGCTCGGACGCGGTCAGCTCGGTGTGCCAGCCCAGATCCTTCAGCATCTGATAGGTGAACTCAGGATAACCATCCTGAATGTCGGAGCCTGCGGAATAGACACCTTCTGCCAGCAGGTTGTCGCCATCCCGTTCCACACCAAAGCGCGCGCGGAAGGTCAGGCCGCCCTCGGAGACAGGTTTTGACATGTCATAGAGGTTTGGCGTGCCCGGGTGACCCATTTCAGCGGTTCCCCAGCAGGGCCAGGGCATCCCGTAGTAATCGCCGTCAGCAGGACCACCCACCGCCCGCAGCGTGGTGCGGTCAAAGGTGTGCTGATTGGCCATATGCGTTTTCATCCGCTCCGGCGACTGGCCGGTATAGCCGATCGTCCACATACCACGGTTGAATTCGCGGGTGACGCTTTCGACATTCGGGGTCTCGGCATCTTCCATCTCGATATTGCGGAAGAACCGGTCGCCCCAGCCGAATTTATTGGCGAATTTGGCGATGATCACATGGTCCGGCAGGCTTTCGAACAGCGGATCGACGATCTTGTCGCGCCACTGCAAGGACCGGTTGGACGCGGTGACCGAACCCCGGGTCTCGAACTGGGTACAGGCGGGCAGCAGATAGACACCATCGGTGCGATCATGCAGCACCGCAGAGACGGTGGGATACGGGTCGACAACGACCAGCATGTCCAGCTTCTCCATCGCCGTCTTCATCTCCGTCATACGGGTCTGAGAGTTCGGCGCATGGCCCCACAGGACCATGGCCCGCACGTTATTGGGCTGGTCTATGTTCGCCTTGTCTTCCAGAATGCCGTCGATCCAGCGGCTGACCGGAATACCCGTCAGGTTCTGCATCGACTTGTCCTTGCCATCGGCCCCTTTGGTGGTGTCGAACTGACCGGCAAGCCATTCGCTATCCTCACCCCAGACACGGCCCCAATGCGCCCATGCGCCCGCCGACAGGCCATAGTAACCCGGCAATGTATGGCTCAGAACGCCAAGGTCGGTTGCGCCCTGCACGTTGTCGTGGCCACGGAAGATATTGGTGCCGCCGCCCGATGTGCCCATGTTGCCCAGCGCAAGCTGCAGAATGCAGTAGGCGCGGGTGTTGTTGTTGCCGGTGGTGTGCTGGGTGCCACCCATACACCAGATCACGGTGCCGGGGCGGTTGTTGGCCATTGTCCGCGCCACGCGCTTCAGCTGGCTGCCGGGAGTGCCGGTCACACGCTCGACTTCCTCGGGCGTCCACTTGGCCACTTCTTCGCGGATCTGATCCATGCCCCAGACACGGGTGCGGATGAATTCTTTATCTTCCCAGCTGTTCTCGAAGATATGCCACAGGATCCCCCAGACCAGCGCCACATCGGTGCCGGGGCGGAAACGCACATATTCATCGGCATGGGCTGCCGTGCGGGTGAAACGCGGATCGCAGACGATCAACGGCGCGTTGTTCTGCTCCTTGGCCTTCAGAACATGCAGCAGCGAGACAGGATGCGCCTCTGCCGGGTTACCGCCGATGATGAAGATCGCCTTGGAGTTATGGATATCGTTGTAGCTGTTGGTCATGGCGCCGTAGCCCCATGTATTCGCAACACCCGCAACCGTGGTCGAGTGACAGATCCGCGCCTGGTGGTCGACGTTATTGGTGCCCCAATAGGCGGCGAACTTGCGGAACAGATAGGCCTGTTCGTTGTTATGCTTGGCCGAGCCAAGCCAATAGACGCTGTCGGGTCCGCTCTCTTCGCGGATCTGCATCATGCCGTCGCCGATCTCGTTGATCGCCTGTTCCCAGCTGATGCGCTTCCATTCCCCGCCTTCTTTCTTCATCGGGTACTTCAGACGGCGTTCTCCATGGGCGTGTTCGCGCACGGAGGCCCCCTTGGCACAATGGGCGCCGAGGTTGAACGGGCTGTCCCAACCGGGTTCCTGACCGGTCCAGACGCCATTCTGCACCTCTGCTACGACGGTACAGCCGACCGAGCAGTGGGTGCAGACGGATTTGACGGTTTCCACCGCGCCAGCCGCAGCCGTGGCGGCATTGGCCTTGGTGACGGATCCACCGGTGGCGCTGATGGCGGCAAGCCCACCAATCGCGAGGCCGGATCCGCGCAGAAACGCGCGGCGGTCAACGGAGCTTTCTGCAACCTTGGACAGGATACTGGTCCGCTGGGGGCGTCGCGCAACCCCGTTGGTCTTTTTCCTAAGCATGTGTTCCTCCCTTGCTTCCCTTACGGGTTCGCTGGGTTATCGGGGGCCTTTGGCAGTCGGGCGTCACGCAACCAGTCGCCGTGGGCGTTCGAAACATCACCGGTCGGTCAGAACCGGAGACTGTCGTAATAGGCGCGGGTGTGCGCGGTATCCTGCATCACTTCCGATGTCAGGTCAGGCTCGGCCGCCTCGGCCGTGCCGCCGGTCGTCGCCACCGCAATCGCCGCAATCGGCGTTGTGGTCGCTGCCAGCTTGAGAAAGTCGCGGCGGCTCTGGGCCTCCTCGGTCTTTCTGGTCATGTGATCCTCCTCCTCAGTTGGTTGGCTCACGTGGGTTAAGGACGGCACGCCGTCCCGGCTCAGGCGGATTGCTCCGCACTCATTCGAAATCCTTCGGCCTCGATCTCCATGAAGACCCGGCCCACGGCACCGACGGCGGCATAAAGAACCGAGTTCTTCGCCGCCTCCAGATCGGAATAGAAATGCCCGGCCCAGGGGCCTATGTGTTTGTTGAAGAACTGTTTCTGGTCGCCCAGCGGTGCTGCCGTGCCGAAACGTCCGGCAATCAGCGCCCCCATCATCTCCATAAGGGAGGCGATATTATCCTCCGGCTCATAGACATTCTGGGCCCGTGTCATGCCCCGCGCGGCCATGTCCTGCCGCAGGGCTGCCAGCGGTTTCTCGTTCAGAAATCCGGTCAGATAGTAGCTGGCATAGGGCAGCAGCTCGCCACGGCCCAGACCGATGAACAGCTTGTTGAACTCCCGCTCAGGAGCGGCAGGTTTGGTCAGCCGCGCGATTTTCGCCAGCGCGTTGATCGCCGTGCCCAAGTCGGTGTCATCCCCGGATAAACCGGCCACCTGCGCCAACAGCATCTCATCCGGCGGCCCCGACAGCATCAGGCCCAGAAAATTGTAGAGATCCGCACGCAGCCGGTCTTCATCCTGCGGAATGGCAGGACCGGCCGTCTGTTCGGCTGTCTCTGTCTGGGCGTGCTCGGCGGTCATATGTGTCTCCTCGCAGGGGTCTTGGTCTGGGTTTCGGGTGGGTCAGGTGACGGGTGCGTTGGTGTCAGCGGCAAAGGTGAAGCGCATACGCCTCGGCGCCGACGCCACCGGATCGGGAACGGGATCAGCAACAGCGGCAAAGACGGGATCAGCCGCTGTCGGCATTGACGGCATCCGGGCTGCCGCCTCCTGTGCATGGTCTGGACCGGCACCATCTGACGGCGACTGCAAGCCCATGGCCGGGCGGCGCACGGATTCGAGCGGCGCTGTCTCGGCCTGCCCAGCACCGGCCTGCAAACAGTCGCATGAGGCAGCCTCATGCGGCGCGGCCGCCGCGACCGTCTCCTCAGCGGCCAGCGCTTCGGCCTCCTGCTCGGTGTCAGCGGTCGTGGCTGCGGCCTCTTCTGCCTGCCGCGCCAGCTCCTCTACATGCGCGGTCATGCCCTTGCCGACCTGATATGCGGTCTGAAGATTCTCGATCACCATGGCGCTGTCGGTGAAATCCTCGCCGTAATCCAACAGCCCGTCGACATTGGCCAGAACCGGATTGCTGGTCCACAAACGGCGAAGGGCGCGGGTACGGATCCGCGCCGGAATGGTCTCTTTCAGGAACACGCTGAAGTCATCGCCCTGTTGCATCTCATCGGGGTCCGGCAGGTTCAGCTCTTGCAGGATCTCGGCGTCACTTTTCTCCTCCAGCGCCTCTTCGGCGGCCTGACGTGCGGCAGCAGCGACCTCGGCGGCCTCAGCCTCCTGTTCGGCCGCAACACGGGCGCGGCGGCGGGACCAGAAATCATCCCGGCTCATGACAGGCGCGCCTTCTTCAGGGCGGGCGAGCGATAGACATCGGTCATCTGCGAGATGCGCGGATCGCCGATTCCGTCCTCGCTGGCGTCGGTCTTGACCCGGTCCCGGCGCCGTTTCTTGAACGGCTCGTCGTGAAAATGCAGCTGCGCAAAATCGCGGACCCAGGCAATCAGCCCGTCCGGCATCGGTACTTTTTCCACCAGATCCTCGCCGTTGTCGGCGTAATCCTGCGCCTCATAGGGCGAGGCCGTCACCAAGAGCACCTCAAGCGGCCGGTCGTCCGACACGCCGTCGCGCAGGACCACATAGATGCAGGGTGGTTCCGCGGTCAGCCCGTGCAGATAGGCCTCGGCCTCGCTCCGGTGCAGCTCCAGCGGCAGGGTGGCGGCGTGGTACTCCCGCACCTCGCCCGCTTCGCGTAACAGCTGCCAGTCCGCCTGCGCCGCGCCCGGCAGCACCGAGGTTGCCTTCCACGACCAGCGCGCCCAACGGGTCACCCCCGGCTGACGCCGCAGGACGACACCCAGCGGCATCACATCCGTCTTTGCACTGCGATCCCCGGTCTCAGACACGTCAACGCCCTATTTGGTCAGTTCGGTTGACAAAACAGTGCCGCATTCTGCGACCACACGGGAAGATAACTTTTGCTGATGGCGCGTTAAATCAACATCAAAGGTCAATTTGACCAGCCCGATATGCCCCCTTTGGACAGTGCGGACGAAAAGTCTAATTCGACTAATTCACTCAGGCTTAACGCAGGGGAAGCGCGATGCCCCGCCACGGCGAATCACTTGCCTCATCTGAGCCACCCGGCGGCACGGCTGACCGGCAAATTGCGGTTTACCTGCTTGCGCAAACATGCCTAGTCTAAGCCCGGAGTGGCGGATTTCTGCTGCTTTCACCAAGCGAGAAACACGCGGAGAAAACATGTCTAAGCAATTGATTCTATGTGATTGTGCCGGAACGCAATCAATCGATTCCGAGGCATTGTCCCGTAGCACAGGCCTGCCCTGTTCAAAGGTGCATTCAGCGCTTTGCACCGATCAGATCGAACAGGCGGCACAGGCCATCTCGCAGGGGGACGCAATTATTTGCTGCGCCCAGGAGCACCGGATTTTCGAGGCGCTGGCACAGGAAATCGACCAGCCGGCCCCGGCCTTTGTCGACCTGCGCGACCGGGCCGGATGGACCGCTGATACCGCCTCGACGCTGCCCAAAATGACCGCGCTGATTGCTGAGGCAACGCTGACACCGCCCCTGTCAAAGACCATAGACCTGCATTCGGAGGGGCTCTGCCTGATCCTTGGCGCGCCGGAGGTGGCCTATGCCGCAGCCGAGCGGCTCCAGGAGAGCCTCGCGGTGACCGTGCTTCTCGAGACGCCGAGCGACCCCCCTCATAGCCGCGCCTACGATGTGATTTCCGGCCAGCTGCGCCACGCGCGGGGCGCCTTGGGACAGTTTTCCGTCACCATCGACCGGCTGCAACAGCTGGACGTCACCGGGCGCAGCTGGACCTGGGACGAGGCCCGCGACGGCGGGCAGTCGGTCTGCGATATCATTCTCGACCTGCGCGGCGGCCAGCCGCTGTTTCCCGCGCCCGAAAAACGTGACGGCTACCTGCGCGCCGATCCAAAGTCCGCCCCGGCCGTCGCCGAGGCCACGCTGAGCGCCAGCCAGCTGGTCGGCACTTTCGAAAAACCCCTCTACGTGCGCAGCGAGCCGTTGCTTTGCGCCCATTCGCGCGCCGAGCAGACCGGTTGCACCCGCTGCCTCGATGTCTGCCCGACCGGTGCCATCAGCCCGGCCGGCGATCATGTCAGCATTGACCCGATGATCTGCGCCGGATGTGGCTCCTGCGCCGTGCTCTGCCCCTCCGGCGCAATCACCTATGACGCGCCGCCAACCGATGCGCTGATGCGCCGGATCCAGACCCTGGCCAAGGCATATGCAGAGGCTGGCGGCAGCGCCCCCCGCCTGCTGGTGGTTGATCAGCACGGCGATCAGATGGTCGAGCTGGCCGCCCGCCACGGTCGCGGCCTGCCGGCGGATGTGATCCCCCTGTCGGTCGAGGCGCTCAACAGTTTTGGTCACGCCGAAGCCCTCGCCGCCCTCGCTGCCGGTTTCGCCGAGGTTTCGGTGCTGCTCTCGCCCAGGGCTGAGCGCGACGTGCAGGACCAAGAGCTGGCTCTGGCCACGGCGATTGCCGGGCCCTACCTGCATCTGCTGGAGCTGAACGACCCGGATCAGCTAAGCGACCGCCTCTTTGACCGCAGCGGCGCTCAGGCCCGGGTGGAAACCCCGCAGCGCCCGATGGGCACCCGGCGCCAGATCACCCGTCAGGCCGCCAAGGCTCTGCTGCCCGAAGCCGAAACGCTGCCCCTGCCCGAAGGCGCCCCCTATGGCGCTGTTCTGGTCGCCGCCGACAAATGCACGCTCTGCCTCTCCTGTGTCTCGCTCTGCCCCTCCGGCGCGCTGGGGGACAACCCGGACCTGCCGCAGCTGCGCTTTCAGGAGGATGCCTGTCTGCAATGCGGTCTCTGCGCCAATGTCTGCCCGGAGGACGCGATCCGCTACGAGCCACGCCTGAACCTGACATCCGACGCGCTGTCACAGGTGGTCCTGCACGAGGAAGAACCCTTTGCCTGCGTCGAATGCGGTTCGCTCTTCGGCGTCAAATCCACCATCGACAAGATCACCGAGAAACTGGCCGGGAAACATTCGATGTTCGCCAACCCGGATGCCGCCCGGATGATCCAGATGTGTGACAATTGCCGGGTCAACGCGCAGTTCCATCAAAAGAACTCGCCCTTTGCAGGCGCGGAGCGCCCCCGTGTCCGCACCACCGAGGACTACCTCAGCAAACGCAAGGATCACTGATCCCGAAATGCCGCGATAAGATGATGACGCTACTTATGCTCCAACGGCGCCCCCAGATCCGCAGGGCTGAGCACGGCCACATAGGCGAGGATATTCTCCAGCTCGTCCAGCGTGAGTTCGACCGGAACAATCGGCGAGGGGCGTGCCTCGTCGAAGGGCGGCGTGATCTCGGCAATCTGGGTAAAGGCGGGATGCGGGTTCAGCGCGTAGAAGGCCTGAAACCGCTCCTCCCAATTGGCGAGGCTGCGCAACACATAGAACGACGGGGTCGAGCCGATACTGTTGATCCGTCCGGCCTCCTCCACCGCGTGACAGCGCCCGCAGTGGGATTTGGACAGATCGTATCCGCGTCCGGCGTCGCCGTCCCATGTGGTCACAGCCACCGCGGCCTTTGCCTGCTTCGGCACCCGGAACATCTGGCGCCCCTCGGGGGCAAAGGCGGCAATCGTGCGCGCGCCCACATCAGAGGTCAGCCAGTCTGCAAAGCGCCGCGCCCCGGCGTGATCCGGCGCGATCAGCTCCAGATGCCAGACGGTCCCGTCCCCCTCCATCACGGGCTGGCCGGTCGTGCCCAGCATCATCTCGGCGACATCATTGCTGTCGACCAGTTCGATCCGCACCTGCGTCTTCAGCGAAAACCGCGGCAACAGAAACCCCAGCACCCCGGTCTCCACCAGTGGCGCAGGCGCGGCCAGTCGCAGCTTTGCCGGATCGCTCTCGGCCTGTCCGCTGGCCGGTCGCAGGATCAGCGCAAGCAGAATTATCGCCAGTATTCCCGCGTAACCGCGCAAAAGAGTACATACCCAGACCATATGAAATGCTAGGAAACCACCTACATCCCCGTCAAGAGCCGTTACAGCCGGGGCCAAAAGCCCCGCAGGCCATCAAAAACAATCAAGCCAGCTTAGACCAAGCTCGCCCCAATAAGGAGCAACCCCGGCGTGTCCCTCACTCGTGAAACTGTCCTAGAGGCGCTCAAGACCATCAAAGACCCGGTGTCCGGCAGCGATATTGTCGCCGCTGGCATCGTCCGCGCGCTCAATATCGAAGAGGGCACAGTCCGCTTTGTGCTGGAAATCGACCCGGCCAAATCCGATATCTACGCGCCCGTGCGCGATGAAGCCGACGCCAAGGTGACGGCGCTGCCCGGCGCGGGCAAGGTTTCGGCCATGCTGACGGCCCATTCCGAAAAGGCGCCGCCCGACCTGAAGCCCAAACCGGCCGCCCAGCCGCAGGGGCCGCAGAAAATTCCCGGCGTCGACCGGATCATCGCGGTTGCCTCCGGCAAGGGCGGCGTCGGCAAGTCCACGGTTTCGGCGAATATCGCCTGTGCCCTGGCCGCTCAGGGCCGCCGTGTCGGCCTGCTTGATGCTGATGTCTACGGCCCTTCGCAGCCCAGGATGCTGGGGGTCTCCGGTCGGCCCGCCAGCCCGGATGGTAAAACCATCCTGCCGATGCGCAACCACGGGGTCACCATGATGTCGATCGGCCTGATGACCAACGAGGATCAGGCGGTTGTCTGGCGCGGCCCGATGCTGATGGGGGCCCTCCAGCAGATGATGATGCAGGTGCAATGGGGCGCGCTGGACGTGCTGATCGTGGACCTGCCGCCGGGCACCGGTGATGTGCAGATGACGCTGGCGCAAAAGGCGCATGTGGACGGCGCCATCGTGGTGTCCACCCCGCAGGACGTGGCGTTGATCGACGCCCGCAAGGGCATCGACATGTTCCAGAAACTCAACGTGCCGATCATCGGCATGGTGGAAAACATGTCCACGCATATCTGCTCCAACTGCGGGCATGAGGAACATGTCTTTGGCCATGGCGGCGTTGCTGCCGAGGCTGAGAAACTGAATGTGCCGCTGCTGGCGGAGATCCCGCTGCATCTGGATGTGCGCGTTGCCGCCGACGGTGGCGCGCCGATTGCGGTCAGCAAACCCGACAGCGCGCAGGCCAAGGCGTTCCATGATCTGGCGGCAGATCTGATCGCCAAGGGTCAGGCCTGATCCGATGGCCGAAATGAGCGACCTCAGCTTCCCCCCCCTGATGGAGGGGCTTGCGCTCAGCGGGGCCGACGATCCCTTTGCCATCGCCTGTCAGAAGGCGGTTCTGGGCTGCGACGCAGGTCTGGTGGTGCATAACCTGCTGCATGACCGGCTTCAGGCGGCCTTTGTCTTTGCGCCCGAGGTTGCCCTGCGGCAGGCCATGACCATGCTTCCGGTCTGCGGTATTGCACTGCAAAACGCCCTTGGCGCGCTGGCCCCGCCCGAGGTGGCGGTGCATCTGCAATGGGACGGCGGTCTGCGCATCAACGGCGGGCGCTGCGGCCGGCTGCGTGCCGCCGCCAGTACAACCGCGCCATCAGAGGTGCCAGACTGGCTGGTCATCGGCCTCGACCTGCCGCTCTGGCCGCCGAGCGACGGGGAAACCGGCGATCGTCCCGAGGATACCGCGCTTTATGCCGAGGGCTGCGCCGATGTGGATGCAGGCCAGTTGCTGGAAAGCTGGGCCCGCCACGCGCTGCACTGGATCAACCGCTGGGAAGAGGACGGCACGGAGCCGGTGCACACGACCTGGCGCGGCCTTGCCCAGGATATTGGCGAAACCGTCACCCATGCGGGCCTGAATGGCACCTTCCTTGGCGTGGACGAAGATTTCGGCCTGTTGTTGCGGGACGAGGCGACAACCCATCTGATCCCCCTGACCACCCTACTGGAGACACCGTGATGCAGCTTGCCCGCGCCATTCATTTCGACGAGAGCGATCAGAACGTCTTTGCCAGCCCGGCCCGCACCGGCGAATGGTGTATTTCGGGCGGGTTTGAGTTTTCCAACTGGGAAGAGGCCGACCTGATCGGCAAGCAGCGCCAGGCCTTTGCCAATGGCTGGATGGGGCTGGAAACCGGCGGGCGTGTCACCTTTGTTGCGGTGACGCGGATCGAGGAGAGCGAGCTGGCAGGCCTCACCGATCTGCTGGCCGCGCATTTCGTCAGCTACTACGGCGCCCCGGATCTGGCCGCCGCCCACCCGGTGGCTGCGGAAGAGCTGGCACATATGGCGGAACTCTGCGCCGATCACGCGCCCAATACGCTGCTGACGGTGATGCGCGAGCTGACAGAGGCGGGCGTCAAGGAAAGCTATCGCAGCATCGAGCCGCAGGAGGCGGGCCTGGAACAATTCGCCATCCATGTGACCGACGACTGATTGACCACGCACGGCGCGAAGCCCGCAACCGGCCCCTCCCGCCCGGAGTGCGGCGGGTCAAAGCCCCCCGCTCCCGTTGGGCCAGGCGCCGCGCTCAGGCGCGGCGTCTGCACATTGCAACCGCTGTGGATGCCGCTATCGCCTATGGCGCCGCGTTGAACACAAACAGCGCCTCGCCATTGATCTGGTAGCCGTTGATCAGCTCCTTGGCGGTATCCGACACCAGCCACCCTTCCAGCCGGGCTGCGGATTCTGCCTTCACATGGGGGTGTTTCTGCGGGTTGACCGGCAGATAGGCATATTGGTTGAACAGCACCGGATCCCCCGCATAGAGCAGCGCCAGATCGCCCTTGTTGGCGAAATTGAGCCAGCTTGCGCGGTCCGACATGATGTAGCCCCCCATGCCAGAGGCTGTATTCAGCGCTGCCCCCATGCCTGCGCCAACAGCGTTGTACCAGCCGCCAAATCCGTCAGGTGACAGATCCGCCGCGGCCCACAGGCTCAGCTCTTTCTTGTGGGTGCCGCTGTCATCGCCGCGACTGACAAAAGCCACCTCGGATGCGGCCACTTTTTGCAGTGCCTCCGCTGCCGACTGCGCGCGGCCAATGCCCGCCGGGTCCGCCTTGGGGCCTACAAAGACGAAATCATTATACATGATCTCGCGGCGATGGGTGCCGTTGCCGCCTGCCAAAAACGCCTCCTCGGCCTTCTTCGAATGCACCAGAATCGCATCCACATCGCCCGCCTCGCCCAGACGGATCGCCTGACCGGTGCCCACCACCAACAGCTGCACCTCCAGACCCAGATCCGACTTGATCTGCGGCAGCAGAACCTCTGCCAGACCGGAGTTGTGGAAGGATGTGGTCACCGCCAGCTTCATCTCCTCCGCCAGCGTCGCCGTCCCCATTGTCAGCGCAGCCAGTGCCCCCAGCACAATCCGTTTCATTCGACAATATCTCCTCTTAGAAATGCGCGGCCCTGTTCGGTATGGGGCCGAGTAAAAAATGCCTCCGCCGCTGAAAACTCGGCAATCTGACCGTGCAGAACAAACAGCACCTCATCCGCCAGACGCTGCGCCTGACCCATATTGTGGGTCGACATGATCAGCCGGGTGCCTGCCGCTGCCGCTTCGGTCAGGATCTCCTCGATTTCGCGAGTGGCGCGCCCGTCGAGCGAGGCGCAAGGCTCATCCAGGAACAGCAGCTGCGGCTTGCGGATCAGGGCCCGTGCCAGCGCCAGTTTCTGCCGCTCACCGCCCGACAGCAGCACCGCAGGCCGGTGCAGCGCATCGCCGCCCAGACCGATCCGCTCAGCCCAGATCTCGGCCTCGGCCAGCGCCACCTTGCGGGGCACCCGGTTCAGCCGCAGCGGATAGGCGATATTTTCCACCACAGAGCGGCGCATCATCACCGGCGTCTGAAACACAAAGGCCTGGCGCCGCTGGGCTTCGGCCATGGCGCAGCCCCAGCTGATCCGCCCCTGCCCCAGTCGCAGGATGCCATGCAGCATCTTCAGCAGGGAGGTCTTGCCCGAACCATTCGGTCCGATCACGATGGTCGTCCCCTGTCCGTCCAGCCGCAGATCCACCGGACCGATCAGTGTCTTGCCACGACGGCGCACCTGCGCCGCATCGACAACCAGCGGAAAAAGACTGCTCACCTTGCTCACCAGCGGCCCTCGCTCTCGGTCTGACCCAGCCAGTGGATGGTCAGATTCACCGCCACCGCCAATGCGATCAGCACAAAGCCAAGCCCCAGCGCCATGGCAAAATCCCCTTTGCCGGTCTCCAGCGCAATCGCCGTCGTCAGCACCCGGGTGGCATGGTCGATATTGCCGCCAACGATCATGATCGCCCCAACCTCACCGATCGCGCGACCAAACCCGGCCAGCGCCGCCGTGAGCAGCGCCCGCCGCCCGTCCCACAGCAGCGTGGCAATGCGCTGGCTCTGGCTGGCATTCAGCGAAATCAGCAGATCGTGGTAATCGCTCCACAGATCGCGCAGCGACTGATGCGCGATCGAGGCGATGAGCGGCACGATGATGATCACCTGCGCAATGATCATCGCGGTCGGGGTGAACAGCAGCCCCAGTACCCCGAACGGACCGGCCCGCGACAGCAGCACATAGACCACCAGCCCCACGACCACCGGCGGCAGCCCCATCAGGGCGTTGAGCACCGCAATAGTGACCCGACGCAGGCGAAACCGGCGCACCGACAGCAGCGCCGCCAGCGGCAGCGCAATCACCGAGGCAACCAGCAACGCGGTCAAAGTGACCCGCAACGAACGCAGCGTGATCTCGACCAGATCGCCATCCAGCGTGACCACCAGCCAAAAGGCCTGGACCAATCCTTCCCAGAGATCAGACATGGAGGCGGATTTTCTCCCTTGTGGGACCGGTCTTACCGCTTCCCGATACTATGTGAACGCTATCTGCAAACCACAATATCAGCCCGCCCAATAGACAAAAACGACACCGGGTGTGAAAATTGGACAAATTGACCGCGCACTGTTTGCGCTGACATCGCCCGATGGTCAGATGGTCTTGGCGCCGCCCCCAGCGTCAGGTTGCCGATGCGCCCCGATTGCCACCGATTTGCACCAGGATTTCCGGTTTTTACGCAACAAAGCGGCTGCACTCGCTTGCGTGCTAAATGTGAACATGAAACAAGAATTCCCCAAAGTGCCACGTCAGGCGCAGCTTTGAGGAAATGCCATGTTCGATCTGCAAACCATGCGCGATCAGCTCGCCAATCACTATGACCTTGCGCCAAATCCTGCTCTGGCCGCAGAGATGTCAGAGATCTACGCCAAGATGGACCGGGTGGTGAACCCCGTCGACTGGGCCACCTACGCGCCCTATGTCGCCGCCATCCTCGCCTTGAAAAAAGAACGCAACGCTGTGATTCTGGCACATAACTACATGACGCCTGAAATCTACCACGGGGTCGCCGACGTGGTGGGCGACAGCCTCCAGCTCGCCATGGAGGCCACCAAGGTGGAGGCCGACGTCATCGTGCAATGCGGTGTGCATTTCATGGCTGAAACCTCCAAGATCCTCAGCCCCGACAAGATCGTGCTGATCCCCGATATGGAGGCCGGCTGTTCGCTGGCGGAATCGATCACCGCAGAGGGCATTGCCCAGATGCGGGCTATATATCCCGGCGCGCCGGTTGTCACCTATGTGAACACCACGGCCGAGGTCAAAGCCGCCTCCGATATCTGCTGCACCTCCTCCAACGCGGCCCAGATCGTGGCCGCACAGGACGCCGACACGGTGATCATGACCCCGGACCAGTATCTGGCGCAGAACATCGCTCAGCAGGTGCCGGAAAAGAACGTGGTCTGGTGGGAAGGCTCCTGCATCGTGCACGAGCAATACACCGCCAAGGACCTGCGCGATTTCCGCGAATGGAACCCCGGCACCCGGCTGATTGCGCATCCCGAATGCCCGCCGGATGTGGTGAATGAGGCCGATTTCTCCGGCTCCACCAGTGGCATCATCAAATATGTGACCGACGAAAAGCCCGAAAAGGCGATGTTGATCACCGAGTGTTCGATGGCCTCGAACATTGCCGACCAATTGCCGGAGGTTGAATTCGTCGGCCCCTGCAACATGTGCCCCTACATGAAGAAAATCACGCTGGAGAAAATCCTCTGGTCGCTGCACACGATGTCCGAACCGGTCGAAGTCGATCCCGAGGTCGCCGAAAAGGCCCGTGTGGCGGTGCAGCGGATGATTGATCTCAGCCAGAAACTGGGAATCTGATCATTGGACACCCCCGGCGCCAAGGTCGTCTCTGACCATCAGGCCGACAACACGGCAGAGGCCCAGCTGGATGTGCAGGCTCTGACCGAAGCCACCGCCGCCTGTGACACTGATCGCGTGGTGATCGTTGGCGCGGGGATGGCCGCGCTCTATGCCGCCCTCGAACTGGCCCCGCGGCCGGTGCTGATGATCTCACCCGAAACACTTGGCGAGGGCGCCAGCTCGGCTTGGGCGCAGGGCGGCGTTGCCGCCGCGATGGATCAGGCCGACAGCCCTGCCGCCCACGCCACCGATACGGTGCGCGCCGGTGCTGGCACTGTCGACGCCGAGGTCGCCGCCATGGTCACACAGGTTGCCCAGGATCATATTCTCGATCTGACCGACCTTGGCACACCCTTTGATCGCACCGCTGACGGCGGCTTTGTCATGAGCCGCGAGGCCGCCCATTCCATGGCTCGTGTTGTCCGGGTGAAAGGCGATCAGGCCGGTCGGCAGATCATGGAAACGCTTATCGCCGCAGTGCGCGCCACAGCCTCGGTTCAGGTCCACGAAGGCACCCAGGCCGTGCGGCTGGAGGTGGCAGACGACCGCGTCACCGGCGTCTGGGTCAGCGATGCTGGCGGCACCTCGGTGCCCGTGCTGATCCGCGCCCCTGCGATCCTTCTGGCGGGGGGCGGTTCCGGGGGGCTGTTTGCGCATACCACCAACCCGCCCCGCATCCGGGGCCAGGTGATCGGATTTGCCGCCCGCGCCGGTGCCCGCATTGCTGATCCTGAATTTGTCCAGTTTCACCCCACCGCCTTTGACATCGGCGAAGACCCCGCGCCTCTCGCCACCGAGGCGCTGCGCGGCGATGGCGCCACGCTGATCAACAAGGACGGCATCCGCTTCATGCTGGCCGCGCACCCGGACGCCGAACTGGCCCCCCGTGACATCGTCGCCCGCGCAATCTTTGCCGAAACCCAGGCCGGCCGTCGCCCGATGCTGGACACCCGCGAAGCTCTTGGCGCCGAGGTGCTGACCCGCTTTCCAACCGTGGCTGAGACCTGCGCCCGCGCCGGTATTGATCCCGTTGCGGACCCGATCCCGGTGGCGGTTGCCGCCCATTATCACATGGGCGGGATCGACACCGACATGCAGGGGCGGGCCAGCCTCGGCCGTCTCTGGGTCTGTGGCGAAGCCTCCTCGACCGGGCTGCATGGCGCCAATCGGCTTGCCTCCAACGGGCTTCTGGAGGCTCTGGTCTATGCCCGCACCGCTGCCCGGGACATTGCCGCAACACTTGGCCCGCAACCGGACCAGATGCGCACGTCGCCTGCACTGTCCCTCAGTTTCGCCCCTGCCACAACGCCCGCCGCCCCGGCCAGCGCCATCGCCCGCCTGCGCGAAACCATGACTGCCCATGTCGGCGTTCGCCGCGACGAAGCCGGGCTGAAAACCGCCCTCAGAACGATCGAGGAGCTGCTGGCAGAGTTCGGCGACGACGAGAGCTTTGCCAATATGTGCGCCACCGCCACCCTGATTGCTGCCGCCGCGCTGGACCGCCGCGAAAGCCGGGGCGGCCATTTCCGCGACGATTATCCTGAGGCCGACCCGGCGCAGGCCCATCGCACTCGTATTACCCTCACCGAGGCGCGTGCGATCCGCGCCGCCGCCGTCAAGGATCCGCTATGACCCCGTCCTTTGCCACTCTGCCCGACCTGATCCTGGAACCGCTGGTCCGCGCTGCCTTGCTGGAAGACCTCGGCCAGAGCGGGGATATCACCACCCGCGCGGTGATCCCGGCAGGCACCACCTATGAGGCCCGGCTCAATGCGCGCGATACCGGCGTTATCTCCGGTATGCAGATTGCCCGCATCGCTTTTCATCTGGTTGATCCCTCGCTGAAGATCGAAACGCGCGTGGCTGACGGCAGCCCCTGCACTCCCGGTCAGACCCTGATGACCATCGCAGGATCAGCCGCGTCGATCCTCTCGGGCGAACGTGTGGCGCTGAATTTTGCAGGCCGCCTCTCTGGCATCGCCAGCCTGACGGCCTCCTTCGTGGCAGAGACCAAGGGGACCGCCACCCGCATCACCTGCACCCGCAAGACCACACCCGGTCTGCGCATGGTCGAAAAGCAGGCCGTGCTACATGGGGGCGGATACAACCACCGCTACGGTCTCTCCGATGCGATCCTGATCAAGGACAATCACATCGCCGCCGCAGGCGGTGTCGCCGCCGTCCTGCGCGCAGCCACGGCCAACGTCAGCCACATGATGAAGGTCGAGATCGAGGTGGACACCCTCGAACAGTTGCAGGAGGTGCTGGAGACGGGCGGCGCCGATGTGGTGCTGCTCGACAATATGGACACGCCAACCCTGACGAAGGCCGTGGCGATGGCCAAAGGTCATCTGGTCACCGAAGCCTCCGGCAATATGCGCCGCGACCGCATTGCCGAGGTGTCAGCCACGGGGGTTGATTATATCTCCTCCGGCGCGCTGACCCATTCGGCGCAGACGCTGGATCTCGGTCTCGACTTCTGAGGTCTTCGCACCTTCTGGTTTCTTGACCGGACCTGTTCAGAAAAACGGGGGCCTGCACGCCCCCGTTTCTCGTTTGATGTTCTTTGCGCCGTCCTCAGCCGCCCGCAGGCACGTTATGCGCCGCCGCACGGATCGGCGTTGCCGACAACATCACCACGCTGCCCACGTCCAGATTGCGCACCTCATAGTCGGGCCCCTTGGCACCGGCCTGAACCTCCACCGGCAGATGGGCGCAGGCCGTCGGTGTCATCGCGCAGATCACCACATCACGCCCGGTCAGTTGCGTCAGGCGAAAGGCCACCGACAGATCGTGCTGCAAGCCGGATTTCTTGCCCGATGGCAGCGACAGATAGGTGCCGGTGACATAGATCGGACCTTCCACCGCGAGGATCTGATCGGCCATCCTGCGGCTGTCGGCTTGCCAGGCGGTCACATCGCGATGCTGGAGCAGGTTGAACGCCAGATAGATCAGCGCCACAAAAGCCAGGAGATTGCGTCCGATGCGGTCCCAGACGCCGCCCCGCGCCGCCAATTCCTGCGAAAGCAGCCCCAGCAGCACCGCGTAATACAGCCATACAAAGCCGGAGACACGCGGCGGCAGGGTGATGCCGGTCTTGATCGTCTGCACAAAGATCAGCCCCATCCCGAGGCAGATCCCCGCCAGCGGATAGATCGCGCGCCAGGGGTCGGATCTGCCGACCAGCCAGACGGCCCAGCCAAACAGCGCCACCTGAAATACGGTCAGCGGCAGGAAGTGGAACGAGACCAGCGAGGCCGAGCTGCCGAGGAAATCACCAATCAGCCCGATATTTGCCAGCAGCGATGCCAGATCATGCGCCGGCTTCGGCATCCGCCACTCCGCCATCGGGATCCCGAAGACACCGTGAAACAGGTAGTTCAGCGTATAGATCGACGCCATCGCCAGCGCAAAACACAGGATAAACAGCCCCAGCAGCGATGCCAGATCCCGGGCAGAGCGCTGCGTGTCCGCACGGGTCAGACAGAGCGCCAGCAGAAAGAACGGATAGGTCGTATAGGCGGTCAGCGCCAGCGGCACAAAGGGCACCAGCAGCCAGCGGCAGGCCCGGTCCGACAGTTGCGTGGTCGCCAGCGCATAGATGGCAAGGATCGCCATGCCCGGGATCAGCGTGTTGAACCACAGTGAAATCAGCAGCGCAGGCGCCGACAGCCCCGCAATCAGCGCCACCGCGCCCTTGCGCCATAGCGGCGCCCCGGCCCCCAGCGCATTATGCGCCAGACAGCCCAGCACCACCGCCCATAACCCGTTGTAGATCAGATAGTTGGCCCAGCTCGGTAACAGTGTCTCGCGCAGGTGCCACAGGTAATTGACCCAGCGCCCCTCCATCAGGGTTTTGACATAATAGGTCTCTGCATCGCCAAACAGCGCAGGGTAATCATCGTGACGGATCAGCGGATCCGGCAGCTGGAACACCGCCGCGATCAGCAGCCCGAAAAAGGCCACCGCAATTGTCGCCAGCAGGGGCGTTGCAGCGTCCCGGCGCGCCACAACCGGGCTGTCCATCACCAGTGTCATTATATTGTGCCCTTTGCCGTATCCGCACCCACCAGCCCTGCCGCCCGCGCCTGCCGCGCGATGATCGCAGCGCGGATCTGTGCGATCCGGGTCACCATCAATTGCGGCATCAGCGACACCACACCCCGGCGCAGCCGCCAGCCAAGATTGCCCGCAGGCGGCACCGGCTGCCCCGCCAAAAGCTCCGTTGCCAGAACCTCCTCCGGCAGACCCGCACGCCCCGCTTCATTCACATAGAGCACAGTATTGTAGCGATACCAGGGTTCTACCCCCTCGGCCTCTCTCAGCGCCGGGCGTACGCAGTCAAACGCCCGATAGCCCCGCGCGGCAAAGAGATCCTGCCAGAAGGACAGCGGCTGTTCATTGATATGAAACTCGCCGCCCTGCCCCGGAACAGCCGCCGAAAACAGCACCCGATCGGCATGGCGCGTCAGCCCCGCAACCAAGGTTGCGGAGGCCGCCGTCGGCAGATGTTCACCAACCTCCAGGCTCTGCGCCAGCTCGAACCGCCGACCCAGATCAAACTCGCCAGTCAGATCCGCCGCATGGTAACACCCCGCCGGGATCGCCAGACGGTTACGATCCACATAATCGCCGTCCACCCCGGCGATGTCAGCAACGCCGGAATTCGCCCATTCACTGAGCCAGACACCGCGACCGCTGCCCAGATCCAGCACGCTCCGCGCGCCAAGCCAGGGCTGCACCGCCGCGATCAGCGCCTTCGCCGAGCTGCGCGCGCCGGCCTCGATGTAATCGTAGAATTCATTTGAATACACATGCGACATTTCTTGCCACTCCTCTTTACGCGCCGTGTCCGGCGTAGACCCAGATCTTGAAAAACAGGTAGTTCTGAACCGGCAGCCAGACTGCGGCGGTGGTTGCCGCCAGCCACTCCGGCCAGCCCAGCATCGGACCGATGACACCCGTCAGCAGCGCTGAAGTCACAAACCCAAGGCCGACCGTGCAGCCAAACCGCAGCGCCTGGTCCGGCTGGCCCAGCTTCTGGCGGAACGTCCAGACGGTCTGGCCGACATATTGCGCCAGAACCGCCAGGCCAAAAGCCAGCGCATTGGCCAGCCCCGCCGCCAGACCGATATGCAGGAACCCCAGGAACGCCAGCACATAGAGCGCTGCAACCGAGACGCCGACAATGGCAAAGCGGATCAACTGGCCGAGATCTTTCTGAACGGCGGCGCGGATCATGACGCTTCTTTTTGGTCCGGTTCAGCCAGTGGCGCCGCTACGGCGCGGCTGTCGCCGATGAAATCGACCGCATGGGCGGCGGGATGCCCGGTCTGCTGCGACAGGAAATACAGCGGGCGCTGTTTGCTCTCCATATAAAGCCGTCCGACATATTCGCCGAGGATCCCCAGCGTCAGCAGCTGGATCGCGGAGAAGAAAGAGATCGCCAGCAGAACCGAGGCCCAACCGGCAACGGTGTTGAACAGGATCAGCGAGCCAAAGACATAAATCGCCATCAGCACGGTCACCAACAGGCTGAAAAACGCCAGCCGTGTGGCCATTTTCAGCGGTTTGGTGGAGAACCCGGTCAGCGCATCGGTGGCAAAGCGCAGCATCGCCTTGAACGGATATTTGGTTTCCCCCGCGACACGGGCTTCGCGGATGTATTCGAGACCAATCTGGTGAAATCCGGCCCAGGCAAACATGCCGCGGATGAACCGCGCGCGTTCCGGCATTTTCAGCACCGCATCCAGCGAGCGACGGCTGACCAGGCGGAAATCGCCCGTGTCTTTGGGGATATCCACATCCGACAGCGTATTGAGAAAACGGTAGAACAGATAGGCCGTCGCCTTCTTGAACAGGGTTTCCCCCTGGCGCTCGGCGCGGCGGCCATAGACCACGTCATAGCCGCGATCCATCATCATCATCATGTCGGGCAGAATTTCCGGCGGATCCTGAAGATCGGCATCCAGCATGAAAATCCGCGCGCCGGTCGCCGCCTCCAGCCCAGCCGTCAGCGCAACCTGATGGCCGCGATTGGCCGACAGACGGATGCCCCGCACCACCGGATGACGCTTATGCGCCGCTTCCATAGCGGCCCAGGTTTCATCGCTGGAGCCATCATCGACCAGAATGATCTCGGCCCGCTCCGCCCAGGGTTCGATTGCCTGCACCAACCGATCCACCAGCAGGGGGATGGACTCTTCCTCATTATAGCAGGGTACAACAACGGATAGATGCACCTTCTCGCCCCAATTCTGTTTATCGTCTGCTCACAACCGGGGGACCATCCGCCCGGCATTCCAGCGCGATGAAAACATCTCAAGGGGGGTATTCTCACCCGAAATGGTTAACGCGCAGTTCCGTTTCTGGTCACAGAACGTGGCCAAACCGTGGCGAACTGGGGGTCAATCCGGGGAAAAACAGCGATTTTTAACAGGATTTGATGCGAAATCACAAACAATCGCGCGGCAGGCTCTCGCTCCATTCCTTAACGCAGACTTCGGTCTGCCCGGCACCTTCGCAGGCGACAACCCTGCGCCAGAGATGGAAATCCTCCCGATCACCGCGCATCTCATTGTCGGTATCGACCTGCACCTGCCAGTCACCGCGCGCGAATGTAAACCGCCACTGGCTGGTAAAGGTGGCGCTGGCCGGATCATCCGGATGCACCGCATAGCGCATGGCGACATGGCTGCCGACCTCCATCCCATGCACCGGGTCAATGGCCGCACCATAGTCATCAAAAGTTTCCAGCACCAGCGTGCCGTCGGCCTCTTCATAGGTGTTCGATGTGCCGGAGGGCGCGCGGGTGACCTCTGCCTGATAGGTCGGATAATCCCGCGCGGCGCTTGGCGCCTGCGCCTCGACCTCCTCAGCGACCAAACGTTCCGGCAGGATCAACGCGCAGCCCACCAGATGCAGGGTCAGCGCCACAGGCTCGGGCGCGGGCCAGATGATCGGCCAATAGGAGGTCGACAGCGCCAGCCGCAGCTTATGCCCAGCCCTCAGACGATGCGCGCATTCATTAAGCGCAAACTCCACCTCATAGCGCCTGCCGGGAACCAGCCGCGCCGCGTTCTCATGGCTCTCATCATGGCATAGGTTGCGTCCCCGATAGGTGATGCGCTGCGACACGCCATTCGGGGCCACATCACACAGCCGCGCCATCACCTGCGCCACCGGTCTGTCGACAGAGAACGCCAGCCGCAGCCGCGCCCGCCCCAGCAACTCCAGCGGGATGTCCAGCGGTGCCGTATCGAAACAGGCCGACAGCGCATCATCACCCGCCTGATCGTCCGGCAGTTCATTGTCGATCCGCATACCTGCGCAGAAATACCCGCTCCCCATGCCCAGGGTTGCTGGATTGGATACCACAACCTCCCCCGCACCCGGCACCGCCTGCAACGTACCCTGCTGTCCCAGATGATGCGCCACCTCGCGCACATTCGGGGAGGGCCATGCAGTCTCAGCAATCCAGCGCCCCTGCCGGGGTTTGTTTTCCTTGGTCGGATTGAAATGCTCCTGCATGTAGGTGCGATAATCCGGCAGATCCTCCGCGCCGCTGTCTACGCCCTTCAGCCAGCGATCAAACCAGCGCAGCACCTCGCCGTGGAAATCATGCCCTTCCAGCTTGGAAATATGGGCATAGCGGTGCTCCCACGGGCCGATCAGCGCCTTGGCGGGCGCCTGCATATGGGCCGCCAGTGCAGGTGGTGCATTCACATAGGCATCGGCCCAGCCGGTGATCGCCAGCACTGGCACCTTGATCGCAGACCAATCCTCGCAGATGGAACCGTGTTTCCAGAAATCATCCCGCCGACTGTGACGCAGCCAGTCTGCGGCCATAAACGGCAGCGTCTCGATCCGCTCCACCCAGGCCTCGCGCCAGTCCGGGCGCAGCTCGGGATCCAGCGGGCGGGTTTGATAGGCAAACATCTGCGAGGCCCAATTGGCATTATCGCTGAGCAGGCAGCCCCCCATAAAATGGATATCATCGGCATAGCGATCCACGGTTGAGGCCACGCTGACCACCGCCTTCAACGCCTCTGGCTGACGCGCGGCCAGCTGCAAGCCGTTGAAGCCGCCCCAGGAAATCCCGATCATACCGATATTCCCATCGCAACAGGCCTGCGCCGCAAGCCAGGCCAGCACCGCCTCGCCGTCGCTCAGCTCCTGTTCGGAATACTCATCGTCAAACACCCCCTCGCTATCGCCCGTGCCGGCGATATCCACCCGCAGGCAGACATAGCCCTCAGCCGCAAAGACCGGATGCGTGGTGGCATCGCGCGGCGCGGTGCCGTCTCGTTTGCGATAGGGCAGATATTCCAGGATCCCAGGATAACACCCCTCTGCCGCTGGCCGCCACATCCGCGCCGCCAGCCGACGCCCATCTGGCAGCGGGATCCACAGATGTTCAACTCCGGTGATCTCCATCGCCATGGCGCGCCCTCTTCCTGTATGGCTCAATCTCAAGCTGTTGCCGCCCACCCAATCGGCAGGCGATCCGGAGGTCTAGTCTCCCTGCGACATATCCTGCGCCACCGGCAGGATTGGCGCGGATTTCTCCAGCGCCAGCTCCGCATCGGAAAACACCCAAGGACCACGCACGCCCGGCACATCCTCCGGCGCAATCTGCATCTGGCGGTGCCTGATCTGCGGGTCCTCAAACGCCTGCCCAATGGTGTTGATCGGCCCCGCAGGCACGGTCGCGGCCTCCAGCGCCGCCAACAGATCCGCCTGCCCCCATTGCGCCAGCGCTGCCGCCAGCATCGGTGTCAATTCGCCCCGGTTGGCCACCCGCAGCTGGTTGGAGGTAAAGCGCGGATCAACCGCAAGCGCCGCCATATTCAAAACCTCGCAGAGCCGCGCAAACTGGCCGTCATTGCCAACGGCAAGGATCACATGCCCGTCGCGCACCGCCATCACCTGATAGGGCGCAATATTGGGATGCTCATTGCCCATCCGGGTCGGGCTGGTGCCGGTTGCCAGATAGTTCATGTTCTGATTGGCCAGCATCGCGGTGGCGCAATCCAGCAGTGACATGTCGATATGCTGCCCCCGCCCGGTTCTATGGCGCTGTTCCACCGCTGCCAGAATGCCGATGGTGCCATAAAGCCCGGTGACAATATCGGTGATCGCCACCCCAACCTTCTGCGGCTCACCCTCCGGCGCACCGGTGATCGACATCAGCCCGGACAGGCCCTGCAACAGGAAATCATAGCCCGCCCGCGTCGCATAAGGCCCATCCTGCCCAAAGCCGGTCACCGAACAGTAGATCAGACGTGGATTGACCGCTTTCAGACTGTCATAATCCAGCCCGTATTTCGCCAGCCCGCCGACCTTGAAATTCTCGATCAGGATATCGGCATCCCGGATCAGCTCCAGCACCGTCTGTTTGCCGTCTTCAGTGCGAAAATCCGCAGTAACGCAGGACTTGCCCCGGTTCGCCGCATAGTAATAGGCCGCTGTTTTATCACCGTCGCGCTCGATAAAAGGCGGGCCCCAGCGACGGGTATCATCCCCATCGGGGCTTTCGACCTTGATGACCTCCGCCCCCAGATCGGCAAGCGACTGGCCAATCCATGGCCCCGCAAGAATACGGGCCAGCTCGACCACCTTCAAACCTGCAAGCGGTGTCATGGGCACTCCTGTCAGTCCGCCCGCAATCTGCGGGACATCCCCCTGCCAAGGCACGGCAGAGTGTTCTGACAGAGACTTAGCCTATCCATTCCTCTGCGGGCAAATAATTTGATCAAAACATGCGGAGAGTCTTCAGAAGGGAGTGGCCAGGCGGAACAAGCGGATGTTGCTCTCTTAAGTGTGATGATTGCGATCGGTTAGCATAATTCCGCAAGAATTTCCACGCTACGAACCCAAGCAATACTAATCCAAGCAAAGCGAAGGGTACTGCTGATCGCAAATCGGTCATAAAACAACATTCTCGATACGCTGCCAATAACTCCTCATCCCACTCCGCAAAACCGCTATGGGTGAAGAACACGCCTTTGCCCACTTGAACGATTAGCCAAGCTGCAAAGATGAGTAATATTCCACAAACGAGGACAATCCATTTCATATTCGCAATATAGCTGCGTTGCAGAAAGGAGCAACGATGACCTCAGCGCAGACCAGCAGGGCGTCCGGAACCAGCAAAACAATTGGCGCCAAATTTCACCGTATAAGACATCGTAGAGCGACTCGCCGCAACAGCAACTACAGCGCCAGCCCGCCCTGCCAGACCTGCTGCAGCTCCAGCGCGTCGTTCAGATGCAGCACATCGGCGCGCGCGCCGGGTTACAAGCGCCCCAGATCGGGCCGCCTGATCAAATCCGTCGGTCGGCTCGTGGCCATCTCCAGCGCCGTCTCCAACGGCAGATCGCAGGTCTCGACCAGGATCTGCACCGCCGTGGCCAGCTCCAGATGGGCGACCGGGGCTGCCATCATGCGGCGCGAGCCAGGTCATCTCTTTGTCCAACCAGATCAGAAGCGACCCGCGCTTTCTGAGCGCATCGTTGTAGCTGAACCAATTCGTCGTACGGTAGCGGGCAGGTGCGGGCTTGCTCATCTGCCCGGTCTAACCGCATGGATTCGTGATGTGAATCCTTAACACTCAGAGTTCTGCAACAACGCCTTCAAAGCTGCCAATACGACTTTCACCTTGAATGCAGGGCTGTGGTTCCGTCTGGGTCGCCTTGCCATCGTTGTTCCTTCGTCCCGGCACACTGCCGGATGAGGAACGGGAAATCCACCTAGCTCAACTGTTCATATTTCTCGGGCCACATCTCCATCACGGTCAAGGCAATGTTTCCCCCACTCTTTAACAAGCTTTTTGGCCCGACTGAGCACTTCGTCACTGGAGGTCGGGTGATCCGGTGCGATCGGTACTAGTATTTTCCGGGGCATGAATGTGATCCTTTGCTGTGACGAAGGTTAGATGACTGCCCCTCGAACCTATCGACGTTGCCGAACATCAATAAAAATCAAAAAAAATCTCAAATTTCATAAATGAAATTTATACGATACCTTGCGCGGCGAACACAGTAAGCCTCAATGAAGCATTTTCCGAACGACCTCTATCGGAGAAGACAGGAACAGAACCAAATGAACACTCGTCTCAACTTAGAACAAATACGGGCATTTCTGACCGTCGTGCGCCTCGGTGGATTTAGCAAGGCAGCCGATGAGCTAGGCTTGACACAACCAGCCGTGACTACGCGGATCAAAAACCTAGAAAACACCTTGGGCGTGGAGTTGTTTGAAAGAACGAGTGGAGGCGTTCTTTTGACCAAGAGAGGGGATATTCTCGCCCGCTATGCAAAACAGTTCGAACAGCTTTCAGAGCTCGTGCAACGAGATGTTATGGATCCCTCAGGTATCGAGGGCCATCTTCGCCTAGGAGTTTCCGAAACTATCGTTCAATGCTGGTTACCGTTATTCATTGAAGAGCTTCATCGAATGTATCCTGCCCTCGAAATCGAGATCAACGTCGATATATCGGTCAACCTCCGTACAATGTTGCTTGATAGAGAGATCGACCTTGCCGTCTTACTAGGGCCAATTTCTGAGTACTCTGTCGACAACGTCGAGTTACCAGAAGTGGATCTTGCCTGGTACCGAGCCGAAAGTGACCAAAGCTCCAACGACCAACCGTCTCGATACCTAGAAAAGCCCATATTTACATATGCAAGAAATACGCGTCCTTTTCGGGAATTGCGCTCTGAACTTCTTGAACATTTGGGTCCAAACTACTCACTCTTCCCCTCCTCTTCGCTGTCAGCTTGCTTTCGCTTAGTTGAATCTGGCTTGGGCGTCGCTGCATTGCCGCGTGTCTTGGGGCAGCGCTTCGTATCTGAAGGGCGAATTTGCGAGTTCGATCCTGGGTGGCGCCCAAACCCCCTGAAATTCTCAGCGTCTTTCCTCGGTGAACCAAAGAGCCATCTACTAGAAACCGCAGCGGCCATCGCAAGCGCCACTGCACGAAGCTTCGATGATAAAAAACTTTAATGGGATTGCGAAGATCTTTTTAATTTGTTTTTATGTTAACCCAGATCGATACTCCCACCACTGGGAGGAATCGTACTTTGCCAATCTCACATGCAGAACTTGTCCAAAAACCTCTAGCAGAAATTCGAGACGTTATTCGCCGCGACAGCTACCACTCTCACACAGCTGGGCTGGGTAACGGATTTCTTCAAGCCAACATCGCAATCATGCCCTCAGAGTCCGCCCTGGACTTCATGCGCTACTGCCAACGCAACCCCAAGCCATGTCCGTTGACCGGTGTCTCCGACACTGGGAATCCAAAGATGTTCACCATGGGCAGGGACATCGATATTCGTACTGATGTTCCGGCTTACAATATTTATCGTGACGGGAAGCTGGAAAGCACTGTCGGGAACATTCGAGACATCTGGCACAACGACTTGGTCGCATTTGCTCTGGGCTGCTCTTTCACATTCGAGCATTCACTCAATGATGCAGGCATTCAACTGTGGCACATTAATAATAACAAAACAGTGCCAATGTTCCGCACATCAATCGAAACCGTTCCATCGGGACCGTTTGGCGGTCCGATGGTCGTCAGCATGCGGGCAATTCCTGAAGATCAGCTAAAAACCGCAATCTCCATTTCTAAGAACTACCCCCTTGCGCATGGGGCACCAGTGCATTGGGGCGATCCTGCGGAAATCGGGATTCAAGACGTTAACCTCCCTGATTGGGGCGATCCAGCGCCAGTGGAAGCCGGGTTTATACCCGTTTTCTGGGCCTGCGGCGTTACTCCACAGGCAGCTATCGAGCAGGCCAAACTCCCTCTCTGCATCACACATAAGCCGGGTCATATGCTGATTACCGATATACCGCAGGATGCAGAGAATCCGATCTTAGCACCCGACAATCATCAATCAAACTAAGTCCAAACAGGAGAACTAAGATGAGAAAATTCACTGCATATCTGGCGGCAACCGCATTGCTTGCATCGCCTGTAATCGCAGAAGATTTGGCTGTCGTCGGCAGTTGGTCCGGCTTGCCACTTCACAAACAATTTGAAGCACCTTTCTGGTCGGAAACCCTCCCAACAGCTTCCGGTGGATCAATCAACGTTAGCCTGACCACGCACAACCAAATGAACCTTGGGGTTGGAGACGTTTTCCGTCTGCTCGGGGACGGCGTTTATGACGTTGCAATGACAGTTGGCGACTATGCAGTGGCCGATGCGCCAGAACTCGAAGGTCTGGATGTGCCGCTGCTTGCACTTACGGCCGACGAAGCTCGCGCGATGGTCGATGCTGCACGTCCGATGGTTAGCGACATCTATCGGGACCGCTTCAACAGTCACGTTCTGGCGATCGCGCCCTACCCACCACAGGTCGTATTCTGCAATGGTGACGTGAACTCTCTTGCTGACCTCAAAGGCCTAAAGGTCCGTGCCTCTGGGCGTATGACCGCCAAGTTCCTCGAAGCCCTTGGAGCTGAGGGTGTCAACGTCAGCTTTGCCGAAGTACCTGGTGCTCTCCAGAAAGGGGTGGTCGATTGCGCGGTAACTGGTGCCGGATCTGGCTACAGCTCTGGGTGGTGGGAAGTATCTACCAATCTTTTGGCCATCCCCTTGGGTGGTTGGGATCCGGTGGTCACCGCCATCAATCTGGACAAATGGAATTCTCTAAGCACCGAAACTCAGGAATTGATCCAAACCCAGGTGTCAGCCGAATTTGAGGAGCCTGCATGGGAAGTCGCTCAAGACGCGCTGGTCAATGACATCGCCTGCTTGACAGGGAATGGCGAGTGCCCATCTGGCGAAACGCGTAACATGAAGCTTGTCGAAGTTTCGGAAGAAGACTTCAACAACGCGAGGGAAACCCTGGTCAGCGAAGTTCTCCCGGCGTGGGCTGAACGCGCCGGTGCTGATTGGGCCGAGCGGTGGAACACTAGCGTCGGTCAAGTCGTCGGCGTGTCTGTTGCCGTAGAATAACAGATAGTTCCCTGGGAGTGCTTTGAATGCCCGAGAAAATACTTGCGACGATGAAGCGGCTCAATCGAGCAGTAGCAATGCTGATTGGTGTTCTGCTCTTGACATGTGTCGTGTTCATCATCGCTGAAATCATGATCAGGCAGTTGGGAGGCACTCTCGGCGGAACTGATGAAATAAGTGGCTACGTCATGGCTGTTGTTACGTCCTGGGGTATGGGATTTGCCCTGCTCGAACTCAGTCACATTCGGATCGATATTCTCCGGGGGCGTGTCAACGCCCTCGGACGGTCCCTCTTTGACCTGTTCTCTCTGTTCGTCTTGTCGAGCACCGTCACCGTGATTGCCATCAGGTCCTGGCCTGTCGTTGAGCGGTCAATCATAAACAGTTCGCGCGCCAATACACCGCTGGAGACACCTCTGGCACTGGTTCAACTACCGTGGTTTGCGGGCTGGCTTTGGTTTGCGTTCATCGCATGGCTCACGTTGGTCGCCGCAGTCATGCTGGTGTTGCGCGGTGAATTTGAAAAATCCGAAGCTGCCGTCGGGATCGTCGGCGAAGAAGACGCGGAGATCCACACATGATTTGGTCAATTTCAGTCGGCCTGCTGGCCCTGCTTTCGCTCTCAATCCCTGTTGGGATCGTGTTATTCCTCCTTGGTTTCGGAATCGACGCATTCTTCAGCCCTTTTCCGCTGACCAGAGGACTCGGAAACTTGGTCTGGTCGACATCAAACAATGCCACATTGATCGCCATTCCATTCTTTGTCTTGCTCGGTGAGGTCCTGGTCCGCAGCGGTATCGCCAACAGAACTTACGCCGCGCTGGACCGTTGGGTGTCTTGGATGCCAGGGGGGCTGGTCCACGCGAATGTGGCTACCTCGACGATGTTTTCGGCCATTTCGGGCTCGTCTGTCGCGACGGCCGCGACCGTCGCAACGGTCGCCATGCCACAGGCTGAAAAGCTCGGGTATGACCCAAAGCTCTTCTCAGGGGCCATCGCCGCTGGCGGTACACTTGGCATCATGATCCCGCCATCAATCAACCTTATCGTCTACGGTTTCCTGACGCAGTCATCTATCCCGCAACTTTTTCTCGCGGGTCTCATGCCAGGTCTTTTGCTTGCGGTGGGCTTCATGCTCATCACTGTGCTCATTTGTATGATCCGACCCGAATTGGGCGGTGTTCGACGGGTGTTCCCGATCGCCGAGATGATCCGCGGACTTTTTCAGCTCATCCCCATCGTCATCCTTTTCGGTGCTATCATCGGGACCATCTACATGGGGTGGGCCACTCCGACAGAGGCAGCGGCAGTTGGTGTTGCAGGCGCAGTGCTCATCGCAGCAGCCTTTGGTGGCGTTTCAATCAAGATGATCAGTGAGAGCATCGTTGGCACCATCAAGATCACCTCCATGATCATGCTGGTTATCATTGGGGCGTCTTTCCTGAACTTCACACTGGCCTCGGCCGGTCTGGGCGCGGAACTTCAGGCTCTGCTCAATGGGCTTGGGTTTTCACCATTGATGACCATGCTGGTGATTGTCTGCATGTACATTGTACTCGGATTTTTCATCGAGACCTTGTCGCTGATGGTTGTAACGATCCCGATCATCGTGCCCCTGGTCGCGGCGCTTGGGTACGATGTGATTTGGTTTGGGATAATGATGATCGTTCTCGTTGAAATGGCTCTTATTTCACCTCCGGTCGGCTTGAACCTCTATGTCGTGCAAGGCGCACGTAAGAGCGGGAAACTGAGCGACGTGATGCTGGGTACCATCCCGTTCGTCTTTGTGATGCTGCTTATGGTAGCGGCCTTACTCGCGTTCCCTCAGATCGCTCTCTACCTTCCGGAATCCATCCAGCGATAACCGCGGCCCTAAGGGGCCGCATTTCACCAAAGAAAACATGCCGGGCAGTTGCCCGGCAAACAAAGGAGCTATGCCATGTGGCAATTTTGGGTCGACCGAGGCGGTACGTTTACCGACATCGTCGCACGAAAACCGGACGGAACGCTTCAGTCCCATAAACTACTTTCCGAAAACCCCGAGCGTTACAAAGACGCGGCAGTTCAAGGGGTCCGAGAAATTCTAGGCTTGGACGCGGACAGCCCTATCCCCGAAGGCACGATCGATGCAGTCAAGATGGGGACAACCGTCGCAACCAATGCGCTTCTGGAACGCAAAGGCGATCGGACAATCCTGCTCATCACCAAAGGAATGAGAGACTTGCTGCGCATCGGCTACCAGAACCGGCCGCGCCTATTTGATCTGAACATTCAGCTGCCTGAGCTGCTCTATGAAGAGGTCATTGAAGTTGAAGAGCGCGTCGATGCCGATGGCAATGTCATCGAACCCTTGAACCTGCGTCAAGTCCGCGACGCGCTATCTCAGGCCTACGGGCGCGGGTACCGCTCTGTCGCGGTGGCACTGATGCATGGCTACAGATTCCAGGACAACGAGCTAAAGATCGGCGAGATGGCAAAGCAATCCGGCTTCACCCAGGTCTCGCTTAGCCACAAGGTTAGCCCGCTGATCAAGCTTGTCTCCCGTGGGGATACAACCGTTGTGGATGCCTATCTGTCGCCAATCCTTCGCCGATATGTTCAGCAAGTCAGCGATGCGCTTGGTGCCACACGCGGTGGATGTAGGTCCTTGATGTTCATGCAGTCCAATGGTGGGTTGACCGATGCAAACCTGTTCCAAGGTAAGGATGCAATCCTATCTGGCCCTGCTGGCGGCGTGGTCGGCATGGTGCGCAGTGCAGAAGCCCTTGGTTTTAACAAACTCATCGGTTTTGACATGGGCGGCACTTCTACCGATGTGTGCCACTATGCGGGAGAATTCGAACGTTCCTTTGAAACCGAGGTCGCAGGCGTGCGGATGCGAGCACCGATGATGAGCATCCACACTGTTGCAGCTGGCGGTGGCTCGATCCTCAGCTTCTCAAACGGACGCATGCAAGTGGGTCCCGAGAGCGCCGGTGCAAACCCAGGCCCGGCTTCATACCGCCGTGGCGGCCCGCTTGCCGTAACCGACTGCAACGTTTTGCTTGGCAAGCTTCAACCAGATCACTTCCCGCATGTGTTTGGCCTCAATGGCGACGAGCCGCTGGACGTGGCGGTCGTGCGTGAGAAATTTACAGCGCTTGCCAAAGAAATATCGGCAGAAACCGGGGAACCAGAGCGCAGCCCGGAACAACTTGCCGAAGGTTTCCTGCGCATCGCCGTGGAAAACATGGCAAATGCGATCAAGCAGATCAGTGTTCAGCGCGGCTATGATGTGACCCAATACACCATGAACTGTTTTGGTGGTGCGGGGGGGCAGCACGCCTGTCAGGTTGCGGATGTCCTGGGCATGGAGAGTATATTCATTCACCCGTTTGCGGGCGTTCTCTCAGCATTCGGTATGGGGTTGGCGGATGTACGTGCCCTGCGGGAATACCAGTTTGCGCAGCCCATCAAAAATATCTCTGAAGCGGAGACTGTTCTGAAAGGGCTGGATGCTGAAACGCATAACGAAGTTCTGGAACAGGGTGTATCCAAAGAGGCGATTCAAATTGTTCGCACAGCTCATATTAGGACCGATGGCGCACATCAGACCCTGGACGTTCCTTTTGGAACCGTCGAGGAGATGCGTAAAGGATTTGAGGACGCGCACGAGCAGCGCTTCGGCTTTGTGCCGGACTACAATCAGCTAATCATCGACCTTCTGACATCAGAATCCATCGGATCCACTGGCGAAGATGTAACGCTTCCTGTCAATGAAGAAGGGCGTGGTAAGAACCTGAACGCCTCCATGTATAGCAATGGCCGTTGGCAAGATGTTCCAATGGTGGATCGAACCGGCTTGACCATTGGTGACAAGGTCACCGGACCAGCAATCATTTTTGAGCCCACTGGGACCAATGCCATCGAAGATGGTTGGCAAGCAGAATGCCGCGAAGGTGGCAACCTTGTGCTGACGCGGATTGTGCCATTGGAACGCAAAGAGGCGATTGGCACGACCGTCGATCCAGTAATGCTTGAGGTGTTTAACAACCTGTTCATGTCGATTGCCGAACAAATGGGGGCAACTTTAGCCAACACCGCTTATTCGGTAAACATCAAGGAACGGTTTGATTTTTCCTGTGCGATCTTTGATGCCAACGGCGACCTGGTGGCCAATGCACCACACGTGCCTGTCCACCTTGGGTCCATGAGCGGCAGCGTCAAATCCATCCTCAGCGAAAACACAGACAAGATCCGCCCGGGCGATGTGTTCATGATGAACAATCCCTTTAATGGCGGCACACACCTGCCGGATGTCACCGTCATCACTCCGGTGTTTGATGCCGATGGGAAAAACATCATCTTCGTCACAGCATCCCGCGGTCACCATGCAGATATTGGTGGCAAAACCCCGGGTTCAGCCCCGCCAGACAGCAAGACCATTGATGAGGAAGGTATCCTGATCGACAACTTCCTGCTGGTGGATCGCGGCACTTTGCGCGAAGCAGAAGCGCGCGCTTTGCTGGGCAGCGGACCATATCCCTGCCGGAACATCGATCAGAATATGGCTGATCTGGCAGCGCAGGTGGCTGCAAATGCCACGGGCGTCAAAGAGCTGCAGAATATCGTAGAGCAGTTTGGGCTTGGTGTCGTGCACGCCTATATGGGCCATGTGCAGGACAACGCCGAAGAAAGCGTACGCCGGGTTCTGGATGTTCTAAAGGATTGCTCGTTTGAATATCCACTGGACGGTGGTGCAAAGATCTGTGTCAGCATTTCGGTGGACAGAGTCGAGCGCAAGGCGATCATCGATTTTGAAGGCACCTCTGATCAGAGTCCTTTGAATTACAATGCTCCTTACTCGATTTGCCGCGCAGTTGTTCTTTACGTTTTCCGCACGCTGGTCGGGTCCGATATCCCGATGAACGAAGGTTGCATGAAGCCGCTGGAGGTTCGAATGCCAAAGGGATCAATGATCAACCCGGAATTCCCAGCTGCGGTGATCTCCGGTAATACCGAAGTCAGCCAGGCCATTGCCGATACGCTTTATGGTGCTCTGGGTGTTATCGCCGGCTCGCAGGGCACTATGAACAACTTCGTTTACGGGAACGATGAGTATCAAAACTATGAAACGATCTGCGGTGGCACAGGCGCAGGGGATGGTTTTGACGGGGCCAGTGCGGTGCACAGCCATATGACAAACACCCGCATGACGGACCCGGAGGTTCTGGAAACTCGGTTCCCGGTGCGCGTGGATGAATTCTCGATCCGGCAGGACTCTGGCGGCGCGGGGGAAACCACGGGCGGCAACGGGATTATCCGCAAGCTGCGGTTCCTCACTCCGATGACCGTCACGGTGCTGTCTTCGCATCGGGAAACCGTGCCCCATGGCGCAGCAGGTGGTGAACCGGGCAAACCCGGTGAAAACTCGGTTAAGCGCAGCAACGGGGATGTGCAAATGCTGAAAGGGAATGATGAAACTCAAATGGGGGTCGATGACGTCTTCATCATGAAAACCCCAGGCGGAGGCGGCTTTGGCACCGCAAAGGCATCTTTGATGCCCCGCCTGCTGGGGGCCATCCGATGAGTCGTGCGTTCTTGCCTGATGTGAATGCCATATTTAACGACATAGCATCCACAATCGATTTGCCAGAAGGGCTGGATGAGAAATAATCCGCATCTGCCACGCGACCTATGTGACCCGCTTCGGTGTGCGGCTGCGTGGCAAAATGCACTCCTTTACAGGGTGGCGCGCGGTGCATTCCACCCAAAACCCTCCGGCAAAGGGCGGCATCCGATATTCTCCGGATACCGATCAAGAAGAGGTTGAGGCGCTGGCGGCGCTTATGACTCATAAATGTGCTTTGTTGGGGCCGCCGTTCGGCGGCTCCAAGGGCGCCCTGCGGATCGACCCACGCGACCGGGAAGAACATGAGCTGGAAAAAATCACCCGGCGCTTTGCCCAGGAATTGATCCGCCATGGGTTCTTGAACTCAGGCATGAATGTTCCGGCACCCGACAGGGACACCAATGAACTGACCATGATGTGGATCGCCGATGAATACCGGCACCAGAAGCCCGAAGATATCAACGGCCTGGCCTGTGATACCGGCAAACCCCTGGGGGGGGGCAGCGGGATTGAAGGCGGCACCTATGCGCCAGATGGAGCAGAGGCGCTGCACGATGAATGTGATATTCCGATCCCAGTCGCATTCGCACGGAAGGTGGCTTAAACGAGCACCTGGGGCGGCACTAAAACGAGACAGGTCCAACACGGGCCGCATCGCAGAATTATTTTTGCTGCAACCGCGAGAGATTGCTGTGTAAGCACTGGCTGCATTAGCAAAAGTTGGGTCCGTCCCGCATTGTGTCAGCTCACCGGCTGCAAAACCTCGCAGTCGCAGCGAACGGCCGGCTGCGGCGCAGCAGAAACCCTCGGCTGGTTGCGTCAAATGACCGACTTTGCAACGCACACTATCCGCGCTTTTCTGCCGTTCGTGGGTCGTGCAGGATCGGTCAGCATGACCTCAGAGCAGACCAGCAGGACTTCCTGCCCCAGCAGAATAGTTGGCGCCAAGTTTCACCGTATGAGGCATCGCTGAGCGACACGATGCAACAGCAGCTACAGCGCCAGGCCGCCCTGCCAGACCTGCTGCAGCTCCAGCGCGTCGTTCAGATGCAGCACATCGGCGCGCGCGCCGGGTTGCAAGCGCCCCAGATCGGGCCGCCTGATCAAATCCGCCGGCCGGCTCGTGGCCATCTCCAGCGCCGTCTCCAACGGCAGATCGCAGGTCTCGACCAGGATCTGCACCGCCGTTGCCAGCTCCAGATGGGCGCCCGCAAGGGTGCCATCAGCCAGCGTCAACCGATTGCCGTCACGGCGGATTTCGCGACCATTCAGGGTAAAGCGGTCGATATCGGAGCCGCCGGTGGCCATGGAATCGCTGACCAGAAACAATTGCCCGGGCCCGGTCTTGGCCGCCAGCGCCGCCCGCATGGATGCCGGGTGCACATGCACCGCGTCCGCAATCAGCCCCGCTGACAGCCCGCCAAGATCAAGGGCGGCGCCGACAACACCGGGTTCGCGATTGCCAAGCTGGCTCTGGGCGTTGAACAGATGGGTGACGCAGCGCGCGCCTGCCGCAACCGCCGCCACGCAATCGGCGTGGCTCGCATCGGTATGTCCCAGCGACACCAGCACACCCGCCTCGCTCAACCGCCGGATCTGCGCCGGCGTCGCCGCCTCGGTCGCCAGCGTCACCTTCAGCACCGGCAACCGGGTGGCCGCTGCGCATAACATCTCCAGATCGGTCTCGCTCATCGGGCGTATCAAAGACGCATCATGCGCGCCCTTGCGCGACACCGCCAGATGCGGCCCCTCCAGATGCAGCCCGATGATGCCCGGAACCCCGGCGGCAATCGCGGCGACCACGGCGTCGATGGCGCGGGCGACGAAATCCGGCGTATCGGTAATCAGCGTCGGCAGGATCGAGGTCGCGCCAATCTGCGCATGGGCCGCCGCAATGACCTGCAACTGCTCCAGCTCGGGCGCGTCGTTGAACATCACCCCGCCGCCACCGTTGACCTGCAGGTCGACAAACCCCGCCGTCAGGATCCCACCGGTCAGCTCCGTCACCTCCGCCCCCTCGGGCAGTTTGCCGACGGGCAGGACGGCCGCGATCTGGTCGCCGCGCAGGACCAGCGCGCTGTCCTCCTCCCAGCCCACCGGGGTCAGGATGCGGGCACCGGTCAGCGCACGCAGCGGTTGCCGGTCGCCGGTCATACCGTTTCCGTCACTTTTTTCAGGTGGCGGGGCGCATCGGGGTCAATCCCGCGCGAGGCGGCAAAGGCTTCAACCATCGCATAAAAGGACACGATCAGGCTGATCGGATCAGTCAGCGCATGGTCCGTGCGGATATGATCCACACGCCGCGCCGCCGTCACCTTGTCGCTGGTGGCAAAGACCTGCGCGCCCTTGCCCGCGATCTGATCGGCGATACCCGCCAGCGCGTCCTCAGCGGCATCCGCCGCCGCAAAGCCCAGCACCGGGAACCCCTCTTCCACAATAGACACCGGCCCATGCAGCACCTCCGCCGAGGAATAGCTCTCCGCATGAAGCTGGCAGGTTTCCTTGAACTTCAGCGCCGCCTCATTCGACACCGCCAGCGCCTGACCACGCCCCAGCGTGAACAGCGATGACCGCGCGCCGATGGCCTCGCGCACCTCGGGCCAGTCAATGCGGCAGGCGCGCTCCAACTGCTCCGGCAAGGCGTGCAGCGCCGCAAGCACCGCTTGGTTGCGATCCCATTTGGCCAGCAGCCACAGCCCCGCCACCGCCGAGGTGACAAAGGTCTTCGTCGCGGCCACGCTCAACTCGGGCCCTGCGTGAATATCCAGCGCATGGTCCGACGCAGCCGCCAGCGGCGAGGCGGGATCATTGGTCAGCGCCACCGCCAGCGCCCCGTCACGGCGCGCGCTTTCCGCCATCGCCACGATGTCCGGGCTTTTGCCCGACTGCGACACCGCCAGGCTCAGCGCCCCCTGCAGCCGCAACGGCGCCTTGTAGATCGACGCAACCGACGGCCCGACCGAGGCAACAGGCACTCCCAGCAGGATCTCGCTGGCATATTTCAGATAGGTGCAGACATGGTCGGACGATCCGCGTGCCACCGTCACCATAATATTCGGATCAAGGCGGCGCACCGCCTCGGCCACCGCGTCAATATCCGCCTCGCCCTGGCTCAGCAGCCGATCCACGGCGGTCGGGATCTCGTCGATCTCGCGACGCATCTTGGTGATATCTGTCATGGTTCCCTCCTCAGGGTCGCCAGGTTAGCTCGTCCCGAGCCGCAGCTCGGCGACAAAATCATAAGCATCGCCGCGATAGATCGAGCGGGTGAACTCCACCACGCGACGGTTGCGCAAGTAAGACGTCCGCACGATGCTTAGGCCCGCCATTCCCGGCTCCACCCCCAGCAGCTGCGCCTCATACTCCGGCAGGTTGATCGCCGAAATCCGCTGCAAGGCCCGCACCGGGCGGCTGCCGGTCTGCTCCAGCACCTCATAAAGCGACCCCCGGACTGCCTGCGGATTGGGCAGGATATCCACCGGAAGCGAGGCCCGCTCGATCGCCATCGGACGCCCATTGGCACGCCGCAGACGGGCAATACGCGCAACCGCCTCCCCCGAGGTCAGCGCCAGCGCCATCACCTCCTCGGGCGAAGGGGTATGGATGCCGCGTTCCAGCCATTCGACGCTGGTGTCATAGCCGCGCCGCTCCATGTCCTCGGTAAACGAGGTGAGCTGCGACAGCGACTGCTCCACCTTGGGCGTGCCATCGGACACAAAACTCCCCGAGCCCTGCCGCTGCACCACGATGCCCCGATCCACCAGATCCTGCATGGCGCGGCGCACGGTGACGCGCGACAGTCCGGTCAGCGTTGCAATCTCTCGTTCGGCGGGCAAGGGCGCGCTCTTGGGCAGCAGCCCGGTCTCGATACCGTCCTCGATACGCTGGCGCAGCCGCACATAGCGTGGCCCGGCGGCGTCCTCCAGCCAGGCGGCCGGTTTCAGGAATTCCTCGACCGTCATAGCGCCTCCTGCCGGATCTCGCGGGCAAAGCGGCGCGCCAGCTCCAGCGCCCCGTCCAGCGGCGAGCCCTCCGGCGCCTGCAGGTACTCCGCCACATCCGCAGGCAGATAGGCGGCGTATTGCGCCGCCACACCGCCGATATGATAAACCGGTTCCTCCGGTCGACGTCCCAGCGCCTGCAACCCGTGGCACAGATACTCCGCCCCTTCGGCCATCAGCCGCCGCCCCACGGAATCGCCCGCAGCGGCAGCCTGCGCCACCCGCGGCGCATAGGCGCCAAAGGCCGCCGGACGCGCGGTCTGGGCAAACCGGACAATCTCGGCAGTCTGATTGGAAAAATCCCTGAGACAGCTGCGCAGCAGCGGCGTCATCGGCTCGATCCCTTCGGCCGCCTGTAGCGTCAGCTGCAACACACGCCGCCCCAGCCAGCCGCCCGAGGCCTCATCGCCAAGAACCGCCCCGTGACCACCAATAAGCGTGACCTGCCCCGCCACCTGACGGCCCAGAAATGACCCGGTGCCGACACCGATCAGACAGGCAGTGCCCTCGCCAAGCGCCCCGACAACCGCAGGCATCCGGTCATCTTCGACCCGGATATGCCGATGCGGCAGGGCCGAGGCGACAAAGGCTGCCGACCCGGCATCAATCACCCCCGCCAGCCCTGCATAGACCGGGATCTGGTGAAAAGCCTCATCCTCAAGGCCCGCCTGACGTTGCAGATCGCCCAATCCCGCGCGCAGCGTCTCAACCGCAAGCTCGGGCGCGGTATAGACATTGGCGCTTCCCCCGGTGACCACCAGCCGGCGCGGCGACGCCCCGCAGCTCTTGGGCGCGGAGGTATCAGGCAGATCAGCCGCAGGATCGCCCGCCCCCAGCAGGACAAAGCGACAGGAGGTCCCCCCTCCATCCACGGCGATTAGATATGGAAAGCACGAGTCAGTCATGCAATACCTATAAGATACCTTTTAACCAAAAGAAAGACCTATCGGCCGCAAGTATTGACGCCACAATCGATAACACCTTGAAAAATCTACATCAGATCAAGAAAATAATTAAATGGTAGACAAGTGGTATTGTATAGGTATTAAATACTTCTCATTCACCTGAGGGGGAGGAATCACATGGCATCGACCAGCGAACAACCGTCCGCAGCACGCATATCGGCGCCCACCGATGCGCAGACGGAAACGCTGCACCCCCGCGCCAGGGGGCTCGATCTGCGCGCCGATGCCGATATCCTCGACACGCTTCTCGACGGGCAATCGCGCGCACTGGCAGCTGTAGACAGCGCCCGCCCCGCCATCGCCGCAGGCGCCGCCCTGCTGACCGAATGCCTGCGCAACGCTGGTCACCTGCACTATGCGGCGGCAGGCTCCTCGGCCCTTATGGCGCTGGCTGATGGCGCCGAACTGCCCGGCACATTCGGCATCAGCGCCGATCAGATCTCCATTCACATGGCCGGCGGCATCCCATCCGACGGGCGGATGCCCGGCCATACTGAAGATGACAGCGCGGCCGGCAGCAAGGCTGCCGCCGCAGTGACCGCAGGTGATGTGGCGATCACCCTTTCCGCCAGCGGCACCACGCCATTCCCGATCGGCTTTGCAAAAACCGCACAGGCCGCCGGCGCCAAGGTCATCGCGATCGCCAACAACGCAGACACGCCACTGCTGCAACTGGCCGATGTGGCAATCTGCCTGCCAACACCGCCGGAGGTCATCGCAGGCTCCACCCGCATGGGCGCCGGAACCGCGCAGAAGGCCGCGCTCAACATGATGTCGACGCTGGCAGGCATCCGGTTGGGGCATGTGATGGACGGCATGATGGTCAATCTGATCGCAGATAACGCCAAGCTGCGCCAACGCGCGATCCGCATAGTCTGCACCCTCACACAGCAGGACGCCGAGGCCGCCGCCCGCGCGCTGGATCAGACCGGCGGCGCGGTGAAAGCCGCCATTCTGCTGTTGCAGGGTGCGGCCTCCCCCACTGCGGCGGACACGCTGCTGCGCCATAACAAGGACAACCTGCGAGCCGCGCTCGCACAGGTGTAACGGTCGGCCACGCGCCACCCAAGAGGTCACCAAGACCCTGATTTCAAATACCAAACATGCAAACTGGGAGATACAGAATGACACGCAAACTCTTTACCCTCGCGCTGCTCGGCTCGACCGTGCTCGGCGGCGCAGCCGCTGCCGAAGACGTCACGCTGACGATTGAGAGCTGGCGCAACGATGACCTCGCCCTCTGGCAGGACAAGATCATCCCCGCCTTTGAGGCCGCCAACCCCGGCATCAAGCTGAAGTTCACCCCCTCTGCCCCGGCGGAATATAACGCCGTGCTGAACTCCAAATTGGATGCGGGCAGCGCCGGCGATTTGATCACCTGCCGCCCCTTTGATGCTTCGCTTGGTCTGTATGACAAGGGCCAGCTGGCCGATCTGTCCGATCTTGAGGCGATGAGCAGCTTCTCCGACGTGGCCAAATCCGCCTGGCAGACAGATGACGGCTCCGCCACCTTCTGCGTGCCGATTGCTTCGGTGATCCACGGCTTCATCTACAACAAGGACGCCTTTGCCGAGCTGGGCGTGGACGTACCGGAGACCGAAGACGAGTTCTTCGCGGCGCTGGAGAAAATCAAACAGGACGGCAATTACATTCCGCTGGCGATGGGCACCAACGACCAGTGGGAAGCCGCCACCATGGGCTATAACAACATCGGCCCGAACTACTGGAAAGGTGAGGAAGGCCGTCTTGCCCTGATCGCAGGCGAGCAGAAACTGACCGACGAGCAGTGGGTCGCCCCCTATGAGACCCTGTCGAAATGGGGTGCCTACATGGGCGACGGCTATGAAGCCCAGACCTATCCCGACAGCCAGAACATCTTCACCCTGGGCCGCGCCGCGATCTATCCGGCAGGCAGCTGGGAAATCTCCGGCTTCAACACCCAGGCCGATTTCGCCATGGGCGCCTTCAAACCGCCAGTCAAAGCGGCGGGCGACACCTGCTACATCTCGGATCACACCGATATCGCGGTGGGCCTGAATGCCGCCTCCCCCAATGCAGAAGCTGCCAAGACCTTCCTGAACTGGGTCGGCTCGCCTGAATTCGCCGCAATTTACGCCAACGCGCTGCCGGGCTTCTTCTCGCTGTCAAACCATGAGGTCGCGATGGATGATCCGCTGGCGCAGGAATTCGTCTCCTGGCGTGGCGAGTGTGAGAGCACCATCCGCTCCACCTATCAGATCCTGTCGCGCGGCACACCGAACCTCGAAAACGAAACCTGGGGGGCCTCCGTTGCCGCAATCAAGGGCACCAAGGCCGCTGCTGATCTCGGCGCTGAACTGCAAGAGGGTCTGGCCAGCTGGTACGAGCCGCAGAAATAAGCGCGCCGCGATCTGACTGACCACAGACTCAGGCGTCCGGGCGGCCTCACGCGGCCCGGACCCGTCGACAGATGGGACACATCATGCAAAACACCCCTCATAAACCGCGCAGACGCTGGCATATCGCCGTTTTTCTGGCGCCCGCTGTGCTGGTCTATACGGCCATCATGATCTTCCCGCTGTTCAATACCCTGCGGCTCGCGCTCTATAGCGAAAGCGACCAGATCCGCCAGTTCGTCGGCCTCGCCAATTTTCAGACCCTGTTCGGCAACCCCAACTGGTCGGAACAGTTCTGGAATGCGCTTGGCAACAATTTCTGGTTCTTCATCGTGCATATGCTGGTGCAGAACCCAATCGGGGTGGCGCTGGCGGCGATCCTCAGCCATCCCCGGCTCCGGTTTGCCGCACTCTATCGCACCGCGATCTTCGTGCCGACCATCCTCAGCTTTGTCATCGTCGGCTTTGCCTGGAAACTGATCCTCTCGCCGATCTGGGGCATCACCCCCGACCTCCTGGACGCCATTGGCCTGAAGTGGCTGTTTGCCCCCTGGCTGGGCAAGGAAGACTACGCGCTGACCACGCTGGCGCTGATCTCTGTCTGGCAGTTTGTCGGCATCCCGATGATGCTGATCTACGCAGCCCTGCTGTCGATCCCCGAAGAGGTGATCGAAGCCGGCGAGGTTGATGGCATCACCGGCATGTCCGCCTTCTGGAAAATCAAACTGCCGCTGATCCTACCCTCCATCGGGATTATCTCGATCCTGACATTTGTGGGCAACTTCAACGCCTTCGACCTGATCTACACCACCCAGGGCGCACTTGCCGGGCCGGATTTCTCGACCGATATCCTCGGCACCTTCATGTATCGCACCTTCTTCGGCTTTCAGCTGCAACTGGGCGATCCGCATATGGGGTCCGCCATTGCCACCGCCATGTTCGCGATCATCCTGATCGGTGTCTGCATCTATCTCTTCGGCATCCAGACCCGTCTGCGCCGCTACCAGTTCTGAGGATCCGATGATGCATAAATCCCGCTCAAACCCGTTCAACAGCATCCTCGCCCACGGTGCGCTGATCACCTACACGCTGATCGCCCTGTTTCCGGTGTTTGTGATCCTGGTGAACAGCTTCAAAACCCGCAAAGCGATCTTTCGCGAGCCTCTCGGCCTACCGACATCCGACACATTCTCGCTGGTCGGCTATCAGACCGTTCTGAAACAGGGGGATTTCTTCCTCTACTTTCAGAACTCGATGATTGTCACCGTGGTGTCGCTGGCGCTGGTGCTGCTGTTTGGCGCCATGGCCGCCTTCGCCCTCGCCGAATACCGGTTCAAGGGCAATATGCTGCTCGGCCTGTACCTCGCCCTTGGCATCATGATCCCGATCCGCATCGGCACCGTCGCCATTCTGGAGCTGATGGTGGACACCGGGCTGGTCAATACACTGACCGCGCTGATCCTCGTCTATACCGCGCAGGGCCTGCCGTTGGCGGTGTTCATCCTGTCGGAATTCATGAAACAGGTGAGCGACGATCTTAAGAACGCAGGCCGCATCGACGGGCTTTCGGAATACACAATCTTCTTCCGCCTGGTGCTGCCGCTGGTGCGCCCGGCCATGGCCACCGTCGCCGTCTTCAACATGATCCCGATCTGGAACGATCTCTGGTTCCCGCTGATCCTGGCCCCGGCCGAGGAAACCAAGACGCTGACACTGGGCAGCCAGGTCTTCATCGGCCAGTTCGTGACAGACTGGAACGCCGTGCTCTCGGCGCTGTCGATGGCGATCCTGCCGGTCATGGTGCTCTATGTGATCTTCTCGCGCCAGCTGATCCGCGGTATCACCTCAGGAGCGGTGAAATGAGCCGACATATCACACTATGCGCTCGTCCGGCAGCAGTGCCGGGCTGCGTCGGGCCAGCCCCCCGGAGCGGCAGTCTTCAGCCGCTTGTTGGCCCGGCGCTCAGCCTGTCCTCTCGCCATCGTCACAGCAGCCATCCTCACCACAGCGGAGGCCGCCAATGATCCGCGTTCTGATTGCAGGCCTTGGCAATATGGGCTTTGCCCATGCGCTGGCTCACCACAATGACGAAACCGCGCAGATCGTCGGCCTCGTCAACCGCTCCGGCGCGCCTGCACAGGCCCCCTTGCAGGACTATCCGGTTTATAGCGATTTCCATCAGGCGCTGGCGCAGACCAAACCCGATCTGGTGGTCATCGCCACCTATTCCGACAGCCATGCCGCCTATGCCATTGCCGCAATGGAGTCCGGCGCGGATGTCTTCGTCGAAAAGCCGCTGGCCACCACGGTTGCCGATGCCCGCGCAGTGACCGACGCCGCCCGCCGTCTGGGGCGCAAGCTGATGGTGGGCTATATCCTGCGTCACCATCCCAGCTGGCAGCGCCTGATTGCCGAGGCCCGCGATCTCGGGCCCCCGTATGTGTTCCGCATGAACCTCAACCAGCAGTCCGATGGCCCTACATGGCAGACCCACAAGGCACTGATGCAGACCACTTCGCCAATCGTGGACTGCGGCGTGCATTATGTCGATGTGATGTGCCAGATCACCGATGCCACACCCCAGCGCGTCCATGGCATCGGCCTGCGCCTGTCGGATGAAATTGCCGAGGATATGTATAATTACGGCCAGTTTCAGGTGACCTTCTCTGACGGGTCCGTCGGCTGGTACGAGGCAGGCTGGGGACCGATGATGTCCGAAACCGCGTATTTCGTAAAAGACGTGGTGTCCCCCAACGGATCCGTCTCGATCACCGAAACAGACAAGGCTGGCTCGGACGATGTCGATGGCCATACCGCCGTCGGCAGCCTGATCGTACATCGCAGCACGCAAGACACCCCGGACCGCCGCATCGACCTGCCCGAGGAACCCGACCATCAGGCGCTCTGCGCTACCGAACAGACCCATATGCTGCGGGTCATTGCCGAGGACATCGACATGGAGCGGCACATGCAGGACGCCGTTGCCTCGCTGGCAATCTGCTTGGCCGCCGACCAGAGCATCCGCAGCGGCGCGCCCGTTGACCTGACCACAGTACAGACAGAACGGACCGAGGCCGCGGCGACAGCGCCCACCTCGCCCTCTGCGAACCCGAAGACCTGAAGGATCCCCGCCATGACCGCCCTACAGCTTACCAATGTCTGCAAATCCTTCGGCCCGGTCGAGGTGCTGAAAGATATCAACCTCACCGTGGAGGACGGCGAATTCGTGGTCTTTGTCGGCCCGTCGGGATGTGGCAAATCCACCCTTCTGCGGGTGATCTCTGGGCTTGAGGACGCCACGGCGGGTGAGATCACCATCGGCGGCCAGACCGTCACCACCACGCCCCCCGCCAAACGCGGCATCGCCATGGTGTTCCAGTCCTATGCGCTTTATCCGCATCTCACCGTGCGCGAAAACATGGCGCTTGCCCTGAAACAGGAACGCCAGCCCAAGGAGGAAATCGCCGCCCGCGTCGCCGAAGCCAGCCGGATGCTGTCGCTGGAGGACTACCTCGATCGCCGCCCCTCGGAACTGTCGGGCGGTCAGCGGCAGCGCGTCGCCATTGGCCGCGCCGTGGTGCGCGAACCCAAGCTGTTCCTGTTTGACGAACCGCTCTCCAACCTCGATGCCGCCCTGCGCATGAACACCCGTCTGGAAATCGCTCGCCTGCACCGTCAGCTGTCGGCCAGCATGATCTACGTCACCCATGACCAGATCGAAGCGATGACCCTTGCGGATAAAATCGTCGTGCTGCGCGACGGCCGTATCGAACAGGTCGGCACCCCGATGGAGCTTTACAACAATCCTGCCAACCGTTTTGTGGCGGAATTCATTGGCGCACCAGCCATGAATTTTGTCCCCGCCCCGCGTCTGGGCGGCAACCCCGGACAGTTCATCGGCATTCGCCCGGAATATGCCCGCATCAGCCCGGATGGCCCACTCACAGGCGAGGTGATTCACGTGGAAAAACTGGGCGGCGACACCAATATTCTGGTCGACATGGGCGAGGATCTGACCTTTACCGCCCGCCTCTTTGGTCAGCATGACACCCATGTGGGCGAAACGCTGACCTTTGACTTTGATCCCGCCAACTGCCTCGCCTTTGATGCTGCGGGTCAGCGGGTCTGATCCGGCACGCCCCGGCCCGCCCCTCATTCCGGCTCCCATTTTCACCGGTGACAGCCCGATTTGGGCCTATTCGCGCGGCCTGCTATATTAGGGCGTTACAAATGCACATGTTAGCGCTAACTAATCGGCAGCGGTGCCCTTGAGTGATTCGCAACGGGGCAAGGACAACCGAGGGAGACGGACGATGACGCAGACCCGGACGCAGATCTGGCAGCTTCTGGAACAGCACCGGACAGAGACCGCCGATATCCCGCTCCTGTCGCTCTTCGAGACGCCCGACCGGTTTCAGAGCTTCTCCGCCGAAACCGACGGGCTGCTGCTGGACTATTCCAAAACCGCGCTGGACGCCACCGCGCTCTCGCTGCTGGAGCGTCTCACCGCCGAGGCCGGTCTTGCCGATCGCATCTGCCAGATGTTCCGGGGCGAGAAGATCAACACCACCGAAGACCGCGCCGTTCTGCATACCGCCCTGCGGGCACAGACTGACGCGCCGATCCTGGTCGATGGCGAGGATATCCTGCCGCCGGTGCGTCAGACCCTGCAACAGATGGAAAGCTTTGCCGAGGCGCTGCGCGATGGCAGCCTGCGCTCCAGCACCGGCGCCAAATTCACCGATGTGATCAATATCGGCATCGGCGGCTCCGACCTTGGCCCGGCGATGGCCACGCTGGCGCTGGCACCCTACCATGACGGTCCGCGCTGCCATTTCGTCTCCAACGTCGATGGCGCCCATATCGCCGACACGCTGAAAGCTCTGGATCCGCAGACCACATTGGTGATCATCGCCTCCAAAACCTTCACCACCATCGAGACCATGACCAATGCCCGCACCGCGCAGAACTGGCTGCGGGCCGCACTGGGGGATGACACCTCTGCGCATCTGGCGGCTGTTTCCACGGCGCTGGACAAAACCGGTGCCTTTGGCATTGCCCCCAAACGGGTCTTTGGCTTTGCCGATTGGGTGGGCGGGCGCTATTCGCTCTGGGGGCCGGTTGGTCTGCCGATCATGATCGCCATCGGGGCCACGAATTTCCGCGAGTTCCTGTCGGGCGGGGCGGCGATGGACCGCCATTTCCGCACCGCACCGTTTCGCGAAAACCTGCCGGTGATGCTGGCCGCCACAGGGATCTGGCACCACAATATCTGCGGTTACAGCAGCCGCGCCATTCTGCCCTACGACCAGCGCCTGTCCCGCTTCCCGGCCTATCTCCAGCAGCTGGATATGGAGAGCAACGGCAAGAGCGTCGCACTGGATGGCAGCCCGCTGCCACGCAACTCCGGTCCCATCGTCTGGGGCGAACCCGGCACCAATGGCCAGCACGCCTTCTACCAGCTGCTGCATCAGGGTACCCGCGTGGTGCCTGCCGAATTCCTGATCGCCGCCGAGGCGCATGAGGGCGATCTGACCGATCACCACCAGCTGCTGGTCTCCAACTGCCTCGCCCAGTCCGAAGCCCTGATGCTGGGCCGCTCCCGCGAGGAGGCCCGCGCCATCGCTGCCAAACGCGGCTTTACCGGCGACGCGCTGGAGCAGATGGCAGGTCATCTCGCCTTTGCAGGCAACCGCCCCTCGGTGACCCTGGCCTATCCGAAGCTGACGCCCTTCGTGCTGGGCCAGCTGATCGCGCTATATGAACACCGTGTGTTTGTCGAAGGTGTGGTCTGGGGGCTCAACTCCTTTGATCAATGGGGCGTCGAACTGGGCAAGGAGCTGGCCGTCAGCCTGTTGCCGCTGGTTGATGGCAGCGCTCCCGCCGAGGCTTACGAGGCCAAAGACGGCTCCACCCGTGGCCTGCTGTCGAAACTCACCCAACCGCAACCCTAGCCACCAAAAAGACCGCCAATTTCCCCTTCGAGCTGTCAGAGAGAGAGCCATGGTTTCCCGCGTCATTCCCGTCCAGTCCTTTGATCTCGTGCTGTTTGGCGCGACCGGGGATCTTGCCCGCCGCAAGATCCTGCCCAGCCTGTTCCACCGCTTCCAGATCGGCCAGTTCTCCGACGATTGCCGCATTATCGGCACCTCCCGCAGCGACATGGACCGCAAAGGCTTCCAGCAGATGGTCGCCGATGCCATCCGCACCTTTGGCCAGCCGGGCGAAACCAGCGACGACGAAATCGCGGCCTTCGTCACTCTGCTGCATTACACCGCCGTCGATGCGCGCGGCGACAATGGCTGGCAGGCGCTTGGCGATCTGCTGCGCGACGATGCCATCCGCGCCTTCTACCTCTCGGTCGGGCCCAGCCTGTTCCCCGATATCGCCGGCCGTCTGCGTTCCACCGGGATCGCCACCCCCGACAGCCGCATCGTGTTGGAAAAACCCTTCGGCCATGATCTGGCCTCAGCCCAGGCGCTGAACGCCGCCTTGCGCGCCAATTTCGAAGAACATCAGATCTACCGGATCGACCATTATCTGGGCAAAGAGACCGTCCAGAACCTGATGGCCCTGCGCTTTGCCAATTCGCTGTTTGAACCCCTGTGGAATTCCTCCCACATCGACCATGTGCAGATCACCGTCGCCGAAAGCATCGGCGTCAAAGGGCGCGGCGAATATTACGACAAATCCGGCGCCATGCGCGATATGGTCCAGAACCACCTGATGCAGCTACTGTGCCTCACCGCGATGGAGCCCCCCGCCCGTTTCACCCCCAACGCCGTGCGCGACGAAAAGGTGAAGGTAATCGAGGCGCTGAACCCCGTCGCCCCGGATCAGATCGCCCGTGGCCAATACCGCGGCCCGGAGGGAGAATCCTACCGCGAGCACGCAGGCAACCCTTCCAGCACCACCGAAAGCTTTATCGCGATGAAGGTGGAGGTCGCCAACTGGCGATGGGCCGGCACGCCGTTTTATCTGCGCACCGGCAAATGCCTGCGCGCCCGCGAGTCGGAAATCGCCGTCTTCTTTCGCGATCCGCCGCATAACATCTTCGCCGAGGACACCGGCACCGGCGGTATCAAGGGCAATGTGCTGGTGATCCGCCTGCAACCGGACGAAGGCATCACCCTGCGCACCACGATCAAGGATCCCGGTCCCGGCGGCATGCGTCTGACCGGCGCCAATCTGGACATGACCTTTGCCGACAGCCTGCCAGAGGCTGGCCGGCCGCAGGACGCCTATGAACGGCTGATCATGGATGTGATCCGCGGCAACCAGACGCTGTTCATGCGCGGCGATGAGGTCGAAGCCGCCTGGGCCTGGGCCGATCCCATCATCGCGGGTTGGGCTGACAACAGCAATGACACGCCGCAGCCCTATGATCCCGGCAGCTCCGGGCCAGAGGACGCGCTGCTGCTGATGCACCGCGACAATCGCCGCTGGCGCGGCATTGGCTCCTGAGCCTGCCCACCCACCCCGCCACTGAGACCCACGACCAACCGGCACCTGACGACTGAAAGAGGCACCCGATGCGTTTGAACCAGACACTCCGCGACGTCACAGACCGAATTATCGCCCGCAGCGCCAAACCTCGCGCCGCCTATCTCGATCGGATGCGCGCCGCCAAGGGCAAAGGCCCCGCCCGCGCCCATCTGTCGTGCAGCGGTCAGGCCCATGCCTATGCCGCCACCGGCGAGGACCAGATGTCCCTCGCCGAAGGCACCGCCGGACACCTCGGCATTGTCACCGCCTATAACGACATGCTCTCGGCGCATCAGCCGTTTGAAACCTATCCGCAGCGGATCCGCGACGCCGTGCGCCGCGTCGGCGGCACTGCGCAGGTGGCCGGTGGCGTCCCTGCCATGTGCGATGGCGTCACCCAGGGCGAGGCGGGAATGGAGCTCAGCTTGTTCTCCCGCGATACCATCGCCATGGCCACCGGCATTGCCCTCAGCCACAACGTGTTTGATGCCACTGTCTATCTCGGCGTCTGTGACAAGATCGTGCCGGGTCTGGTCATTGGCGCGCAGGTCTTTGGCCATCTGCCCGCCGTCTTCCTGCCCGCAGGCCCGATGACCTCCGGCATCTCCAATGATGACAAGGCCAAGGTCCGCCAGAAGTTCGCCGCCGGTGAAATCGGGCGCGACGAGCTGCTGAAATCCGAGATGGCCGCCTATCACGGCCCCGGCACCTGCACCTTCTACGGCACCGCAAATACCAACCAGATGCTGATGGAGTTCATGGGCCTGCACCTGCCCGGCTCCTCCTTCGTCAATCCCGGCACTGACATGCGCGCCGCCCTGACCGAGGAAGGCGCCCGCCGCGCCCTCGCGCTCAGCGCGCTTGGCAATGATTACACACCGGTCTGCGACATCCTTGATGAACGCGCCTATGTGAACGGCATCGTCGGGCTGATGACCACCGGCGGCTCCACCAATCTGCTGATCCACCTGATCGCCATGGCCCGCGCCGGCGGCATCATTCTGGACTGGCAGGATTTCTCCGAACTCTCTGACGTGGTGCCGCTGCTGGCGCGGGTCTATCCCAACGGTCTGGCCGATGTGAACCACTTCCACGCGGCTGGTGGGCTTGGCTATGTGATCGGCCAGCTGCTGAACTCCGGCCATCTGCATCCCGACACCAAAACCGTGGCGGGCACCGGGCTGGACCGCTACACCAGCGAACCCTTCCTCACCGGCGAAGGTCTGGTCTGGAAACCCGGCTCCGGCGAGACCCTCAACGACAAGATCATTCGCCCCGCTAGCGACCCCTTCCAGCCCACCGGCGGGCTCTCCCGCCTCTCCGGCAACCTCGGCACCGGCGTGATGAAGATCTCCGCCGTGGCCGAAGAGCACCGCATCGTCGAGGCCCCCGCCCGCGTCTTTCATGATCAGGAGGAGGCCAAAGCCGCCTTCAAGGCGGGTGAGCTGGACAAGGGCGATGTGGTGATCGTGGTCCGCTTCCAGGGGCCAAAGGCCAACGGAATGCCGGAACTCCACTCGATGACGCCCTTCCTCGGCATCATGCAGGGGCGCGGCCAGAAGGTGGCGCTGGTCACCGATGGCCGCATGTCCGGCGCCTCGGGCAAGATCCCCTCCGCCATCCATGTGGTGCCAGAGGCGCTGGATGGTGGTCCGATTTCCAAACTGCGCGACGGTGACATGGTGCGGGTTGATGCCCTCACCGGGACGCTGGAGGTCAAGGCCGAGGGCTTTGACGACCGCGCCCCCGTGGTCGCCGACCTCTCCGCCTATCAGCACGGCACCGGCCGCGAGATGTTCGCACTGTTCCGCAATGCCGTCACCTCGGCCGACACCGGCGCCACCGTATTCTCGACCCTGATCGGAGACTGACCCATGCCCATCACCCCAAAAGATGCCAGCGCCCGCGCCCGCGAGATCTGCCAGCTGGCCCCGATCGTGCCGGTGCTGGTTGTCCATGACGTCGCCCACGCCCGCCCGCTGGCCGAGGCCCTGGTCGCCGGTGGCCTGCCCGCGCTGGAGGTCACCCTGCGCACCCCCGCCGCGCTGGATGTGATTGCCGAAATGGCCAAGGTCGAGGGCGGCGTCGTTGGTGCCGGCACGCTGATCACGCCGGAGGATGTGACCCGCGCCGTTGCTGCCGGTGCGCAATTCGGCGTCTCCCCCGGCGCCACCGACACGCTGCTGGACGCGGCCGAGACCGCCGGTCTGCCCATGCTGCCCGGTGCCGCCACCGCCTCCGAGGCGATGCGCCTTCTGGACCGCGGCTATGACATGCTGAAATTCTTCCCGGCTGAGGCCTCCGGCGGCGCTCCCGCGCTCAAGGCCATCGGCGCTCCCCTGCCGCAGATCAGCTTCTGCCCCACCGGCGGCGTCAGCCCGGACAATGCAGACAGCTACCTGTCGCTGTCCAATGTGGTCTGTGCCGGCGGCAGCTGGGTCGCCCCGACCAAACTGGTTGAGGCAGGCGACTGGGACGGCATCCGCGACCTCGCCCGCGCCGCAAGCCAACTGGCACGCTGACCGCGCAGACCTGATGACCCCCACTCCCCCGCAGCCCCGTGCAATACGGCGCTGCGGGGCAGTCACGCCCCTATGGGTCTAGATCCAGATCGATCAGGCCGGATGGCCGCTGGATTTTGGCGCATCGTCGCAAATCTCGTACCAGCCAGGCTTCTCCGACACGAATTCATGAAACCGGTTTCTCGTTGCAATCTCGCTGTCCAGCGCATTTGCGGCAATCGGGAAACTGTCCTCCTCTGACAGGATCTCCCCAAGCGAGCTGCCGCAGACCCTGCAGAAACATCTGCCGTATTTGTAAGGCGCGGCTGGCTGGTACAGGGCCACCTGATCTTTGCCCTCAACCCAGCTCAGATCCTCCCGCTTGACAAAAACGATGGTGCTCGCCCCTGCCTTTCGGCAACGCGAACAATGGCAGGTCCCCATCATGGATGGTTCCGCCTTCAGTCGGAATTTGACCGTTCCACAGCAACAGCTCCCCTCAATCATCTGATAATCCTTCACTAGACAATTAATGAGAACATTACGTGAACATATGATGCCTGACAATCCCCAACGCAAAGCGCCACACCGGCAGTTGTGACCGGGTGGCGCCTCAGCAGATCAAATGTTGGATCGCGGCCCTAGCCCGCCAGCTCGTCGCGCCAGGGCGGATTGGCACCGGGGCGGGAAACGGTGACGGCGGCGGCCCGTGCACCGTAGCCCAGACAGGCCCGCAGCTGCTCCAGATCCATCGCGCCGCTGGCGGCATCCGCCAGCACGCCTGCCTCGCTCGCTGCCGCCAGAAAGCCTGCGTTGAACGTGTCGCCCGCGCCCACCGTATCGGCCACCTCCGCCGCCTGTGCGGGCACCTCCACCGTCGGGCCGGAGCGCAGATAGCCCTTGGCGCCCTTGCTGCCCAAGGTGAGGATCACCAAGCCGGGGCCCTGTCCTGCCTCTGCGGCCAGAACCTGCCGGATCTTGTCCTCAATCGGAGCGTCGCCCGGATAGATCCAGTGCAGATCCTCATCCGATACTTTGACGATCCCGGCCCCTGCCACCATCGCCGTAAGCCGCCTGCGATAGGCCGCCTCGTCGCTGGCAAACCCGGCCCGCACATTGGGGTCGATCATGATGATGCGCTGTCCGGTTTCCCGCGCGGCCAGACGCGCGTAGGTCTCAGCCGCCGCGCCGTTGCACAAGGATATCCCCCCGAAGAACAGCGTCTTGACCTGTTCCGGCAACTCGGGCAGCCGGTCCGATCGCAGGCTGGCCCCGGCCGAATTCTCGTCAAAGAAATGATAGGCCGCATGGCCATCCTTCAGATGCACAAATGCCAGCGTGGTCGGCTGATCAGAGACCTCCGCCAGCGCGTGATCCACATGCGACGCGTCGAGCGCCGACATCAGCTGCTGCCCGAAGAGATCCCGCGACAGGCCGGTGAACAGACCGGTTGCCTGCCCCAGCCGCCCCAGAGCGATTGCGGTGTTGAACACCGCGCCGCCGCAATGGGGCACAAAACCGGTCTGCGCGTCCGCGCCGTCCACCATTGGCACGGCTCCCGCGACCGGTGCCGGGATCATGTCGATCAGCGCCTCGCCACAACACAGGATCATTCTGTCTCACCTTTCCAGATCACATCCGCAGGCAGCGCCGCCTCGGCGATACGATCGGCGTTGGCCATATCGTTGCGCTCGGCCCGTGCCTCGGCCTCGGCATCGCTCAGCCCATGGGCCTGCCAGCGCGCCACAAGCCGCTCCCGCAGCACCTCGCGCGGCACATCGACCCGGACCGACAGATCCCAGATTGCCGCCAGATCCCGCCAGACGGGCGCGTCGAACAGCAGGTAATTGCCCTCGACCACGGCAACCTCAACACCTGCATCAACCCGCGCTGCGCCTGCTATGGCGATATCCTGCGCCCGGTCGAACAGCGGATAGACCACCTCCTCCTCTGTCGCCATCGCCGCCATCAGCCGCTGAAACCCCGCCGCATCAAAGCTCTCGGGCGCGCCTTTCCGCGCCAGCAGATCCATTTCGGACAGCAGCCCGTTGTCCAGATGAAACCCATCCATCGGCACCACCGACGCCGGTGTGCCATTGGCGCAGAGCGCCCGCACCAGCAGCTCCGCCAGAGTGGATTTGCCGCTGCCCGGCGCGCCCGCCAGCGCCACCAGACGGCGCGCGCACCCATCGGCAACGGGCAGCGCCTGCACGGCGGTCACCAGATCCGCCAGATATGTCATGTCCCGTGTCATGCTGCTGTCAGATCCCCGGATGGGTCCTGCGCGCCAGTCATATAGGCCACCGCATCGGACATACTGTGCTGTTTGGGGTCGATCACGCAAAGCCGCTTGCCCAGCCGATGCACGTGAATGCGATCGGCAACCTCGAACACATGCGGCATGTTGTGGCTGATCAGGATGATTGGGATGCCGCGCGACCGCACGTCCTGGATCAGCTCCAGAACCCGGCGGCTTTCCTTCACGCCCAGCGCCGCCGTTGGCTCGTCCAGAATAATCACCTTGGACCCAAAGGCCGCCGCCCGCGCCACGGCCACGCCCTGACGCTGACCACCCGACAGCGTCTCCACCGCCTGATTGATGTTCTGAATGGTCATCAGCCCCAGCTCATTCAGCTTGTCGCGGGCAATCTGCTCCATCCGCGCGCGATCCAGCTGCCGCAGCAGATTGCCCCGCCAGCCGGGTTTGCGCAGCTCCCGCCCCATGAACATATTGTCGGCAATCGACAGCGCAGGCGACATCGCCAGCGTCTGATAGACCGTCTCGATCCCCTCTTCGCGGGCATCAATCGGCGACTGGAACGCCACCTTTCGCCCCTCAAGCCAGACCTCGCCCGCGTCGGGGATCACCGCGCCGGAAATCGCCTTGATCAACGAGGATTTCCCGGCGCCATTGTCACCGATCACCGCCAGAATCTCCCCCGGCATCAGATCGAAATCGCAATGGTCCAGCGCCGTGACACGCCCATAGCGCTTTACCAGACCTCGGGCTTTCAAAATGGGTTCCATCAGACCGATACCTTTCTGATCCACTGGTCTACCGCCACCGCGGCAATGATAAGCAGGCCGATCAGCAGATAGGTCCACTGCGCATCCGCCCCCAGCAGGCGCAGCCCCAGGGTAAAGACGCCCACGATCAGCGCGCCGAAGAATGCCCCCAGGATCGAGCCGCGTCCGCCAAACAGCGAAATGCCCCCGATCACCACCGCCGTGATGCTCTCGATATTGGCGAGCTGTCCCGAGGTCGGCGAGACCGACCCGATCCGCCCAATCATCGCCCAGCCTGCAAAAGCGCAGATCAGCCCCGACAGCATATAGACCGAGATCAACACACGGTTCACCTTGACCCCCGACAGCTCCGCCGCCTCCGGGTCATCGCCAACCGCATAGACATGCCGCCCCCAGGCCGTATGCCGCAGCACATAGGCCAGCAGAACCACCAGAATGACCAGGAAAATCACACCATAGGTGAAGACCGCACCACCAATCTTGATCTTCTCGCCAAACAGCTGCAACAGCGGCGCGTCGGTGGCGATCACCTGGCTGCGAATGGTCTCATTTGCAGAATAGAGGAAATTCGTCGCCAGCACGATCTGCCACATGCCCAGCGTCACGATAAACGGCGGCAGCTTCATCCGCGCCACCAGCCAGCCGTTGATAAAGCCGCAGAGGGTGCCGCAGATCAGCCCGCAGACCACCGCGATTTCCGGCGGCACCCCGTAGCGAAAGGTGAACTGACCCATCACCACCGAGCTCAGCACCATGATCGCCCCCACCGACAGGTCGATACCTGCCGTCAGGATCACCAGCGACTGCGCGCAGGCCACAATGCCGACAATGCCCACCTGTTGCAGGATCAGCGTCAGCGCAAAGGGCGAAAAGAACTTCGAGCCCAGCAGCAGCCCAAAGACGATCACCGACAGCACCAGCACGATCAGCGGCACCAGCGATGGCGTCACATGCAGCAGATGCTGCAACCGGCTGATAAAGGAGGCCTCTCCCTGGTCAAAATCCGCAACGGCCTCGGGGCTGCCGCTGGCCGCCGCTTCATAGCTGTGGGGCGTGGTCATATCTGTCTCCGTAAGATCCGGCGTCCGATGGGCCTGACACCCACAGCCGGGGATGCGGCTGCGACAGGGATCGCAGCGGTGCAGAAGGGGCGATGTTTCCACCGCCCCCATGGCTCGCCTTGGCTAACAGCCCCTTGTCTGGCCTGCCTCTAAGGGGTGTGTCACCTGATCACCCCCAGCAGAGGTTCATGCCCTCTTCGGTGTCGATGCTCTCGACGCCCTCGGCAGGCTGATCGGTCACCAGCGCCACGCCGGTGTCAAAGAACGCCTTGCCCGGTGTCGGCGCAGGCTTCTCGCCCGTGGTGGCCCAGGCGCTGATCGCCTCGATCCCCTTGGACGCCATCAGCAGCGGATACTGCTGCGAGGTTGCACCGATGACGCCGTCCTTGATGTTCTGCACGCCGGGACAGCCGCCATCGACCGAGACAATCAGCACGTCGTTTTCACGCCCGATTGCCTTCAGCGCCTCATAGGCACCGGCAGCGGCGGGTTCATTGATGGTATAGACCACATTGATCATCGGGTCCTTCGCCAGCAGGTTCTCCATCGCGCGGCGACCGCCCTCTTCATTGCCTGCGGTGATGTCATTGCCGACAATGCGCGGATCGGTCTCATCGCCCCATTTGTTGGGATCGCCAAGATCAATGCCGAACCCCTGCAGGAAGCCCTGATCGCGCAGCACGCCCACGGTGGGCTGGCTGACAGCAAGGTCCAGCATCGCGATCTTGGCATTGGCCGCCTCATCGCCAAGGCTCGCCGCCGCCCATTTGCCAATCAGCTCACCAGCCAGGAAATTGTCGGTGGCAAATGTCGCATCGGCCGAGTCGATAGGCTCCAGCGGCGTGTCCAGCGCAATCACCACCAGCCCCGCATCGCGCGCCTGCTGCACCGCAGGCACGATCGACGAGGTGTCAGAGGCGGTCAGCAGGATGCCCTTGGCGCCATCGGCAATGCAGGTCTCAATCGCGGCAACCTGGGTTTCATGGTCGCCATCCACCTTCCCGGCAAAGCTCTTGAGCGTCATGCCCAGCTCCGCCGCCTTGGCCTCGGCGCCCTCTTTCATCTTGACGAAAAACGGATTGGTATCGGTCTTGGTGATCAGGCAGGCCGTCACACCCTCTGCGGCAAAGGCGCTGCCGGTCATGGCAGCAATTCCAACGGCTGTTCCCAGTAGGATCTTCTTCATGATGTCCTCCCTCAGCATCACAACGCAACAAAACAGGACGGGCAAACCGTCGTGTCGCCCATAGTGGGCCGTGATTCTGGCCTCCCTGTCAATATATAAATCAACTTGACTTATTAAGTCGATCTTCGCACTTTTCTTAGGTCTCAAAGCGTGATTAGGGTCCGCCGCATGGAACATGAGCAAGTCAGATCCCTGAGCGGCGGTGTCAATCAGACCGGCGTGCGTGTCTTCAACGAACGGCTGATCCTGTCCCTGCTGCAACGCAACGGCCCGATGCCCGGCAGCGCGCTGGCCCGTGGCACCGGCCTGTCGCCACAAACCGTCTCCGTCATCCTGCGCAAACTGGAAACCGACGGGCTATTGCAGCGTGGCGAAACGCAGCGCGGCCGGGTCGGCAAACCTTCGGTCCCTATGGGCCTCAACCCCGATGGCCTGTTTTCCTACGGGCTGAAAATCGGCCGCCGCAGTGTCGAAGTGCTCTTGATGGATGTCTGCGGTGCGGTGCGCAAGCAGCTGCGCCTGCGCTACCCCTATCCCACCCCCGCCGTGGTCTTTGATTTCCTGCGCGACAGCATCGCCCAGATGGAGGCCGCGCTGCCCGCAGACCTGCTGCCCCGCATCTGCGGCATTGGCGTGGCAGCCCCCTTTCAGCTTTGGACCTGGCACGCCCAGATCAATGCCCCGGCAGAGGCGCTTGCGGCTTGGCAAACGGTTGATTTCGCGTCTGAAATATCGCGCTTCAGCACCCTGCCCGTACATGTCGTGAATGACGCAACCGCCGCCTGCCGCGCCGAACATATGTATGGCCGGGGCAAGGCCTATCGCGATTATGCCTATTTCTTTGTCGGCGCCTTCATCGGCGGTGGCGTGGTGCTGAACCACCGGGTGCTTGAGGGCAATCAGGGCAATGCCGGCGCGCTTGGGTCCCTGTCGATGCTGGGTCCGGACGGGCAGGAAACCAAGCTGCTGGATCTCGCCTCCATCCATCTGCTCGAACAGCGGCTGCGCGATGCGGGCAAGGATCCCGGCCAGCTCTGGCAGCTGCCGATGCACTGGTCCGGGTTCGAGGCGGAGCTGACCCCCTGGCTCGATCAGGCCGCCGACGCCATCGCCCGCGCCAGCCTCGCCACCTGCGCGGTCATCGACTTCGAGGCGGTGCTGATCGACGGCGCCCTGCCCGACAGCGTGCGCAGCGCCCTGGTCGAGCGTACCCGCGCCGCCCTCACCTCTCTGGATGCCCGTGGCCTGATCCTGCCGCGCATCGACCCCGGTGCCATCGGCCCCAACGCCCGCGCCATCGGCGCTGCCAGCGGCCCGATCATCTCGCAGTATCTGCTCGACACAAACTCGGTGTTCAACGCCGCCCTGTGATCGCCATCAGCCGCAACAGGCCCGCGCAAAGACATCATTGAGATAAGACTGATCATCGATCACGAACTGCGTTTCACCAACACGGTCAAACCCCTGCGACAGGTAGAACGCTTTGGCGGGGGTGTTTTCGGCATTGCTGGCCAGCCAGACCCGCGCCACGCCCTCCTCCGCGCAATGGGCCAACGCCGCCCGCAGCAAGGCAGTCCCAATGCCCCGCCCATGGTGGCGCGGCTGCACATAGAGCGTTGTGATCTCCACGTCCGAACAGCCTGGCACAGGCCCCGGACTGCCCCGACTGAGGCGGATATAGCCATCAATGCCGACCCTGTTTTGCGAGACGATAAAATGCTCCTGCGGGTTGGCCAGATGCGTCTCAAACCGCGCCGCCGTCAGCTCTGCCAGTGCATAATCGGCAAAGAACCCGCTCACCCCTTCACGCAGATAAGTGCCAACCCAGACCTCCATCGACAGCGCCGCCAGGCTGGAGGCATCCGCCACATCTGCAACCCGCAGAGTGAGGTCTGGATGGTCAGTCATGTGAATGGGTCCTTAGCTGGCAGTCACTTACGTGTGGCGATGTAATTAGGTGAACATACTACTCGTACTGTCAATAAAGCCGGAGTTAGACGCAAAGCCCACCGCCCCACGGAGTCTATGTGTCCACATTCACTTGCTTCGCTTCAGTATCTAGCCGTTGCGCACGGGGTTGACTCGGCTGTCATCATCCCACGGGTAGGGATTTTCCATCGCTCCAAATGCGTCGTTCCATTCTTGTTGGGACGGATCGGAAACCTCGCTGTAAGCGAAGCATCGCACACATTGAACTTGCAGCTCTACCGAGTTTCGAATTGCTGCAATAACCAGCCACTTGTGCTCGCAAGTTTCCGGATCCTGTCCCAAAATTTCGAGCCGCTTGAATAGATACCTCGTGGACAATAACCGGCCCGGAACAAGAAAACTCAATAATGCGAGTATTTTCTCAAGTTTCATAGAATCCTATATCTCCTCCACATCCATCACCCCGTCCAGCGACTTCAGCGCGCCTTTGATCTGGGGGTTGATGGGGAAGGGCTGGCCCAGATCCATCTCAACGTCGCCGGGCAGGCCGGGATCCTGCAGGTACATATAGACCTCCCCCCGCGAGGCGTTGCGGGCGGCGGATTTGGCGTCTTCCAGCACCTGCGCCACCGTCGCCACCGCGCTCGCCTGCGAGATATAGACCCGCAGCGAACTGCGCCCGGCGTCAGCAATCGCCGCATCCACCGGCCCGACAGACCGCACCAGCAGTTTCAGCTGATCGCTCTCCATCGTCGCCTCGGCGGTGATCACCACCTTGGCGCCGGTTTCCAGAAATTCGCGTGATTTCTCCAGCACTTCGGAAAACAGCGTGACCTCATAGCCGCCGCTGGTGTCTGACAGCTGGGCAAAGGCAAAGCGATTGCCGCGCGCCGATTTCCGTTCCTGCCGACCGGCGACAACCCCGGCCATCTTCGCCATGAAGGGACCGCGCTCGGCCTTGGCCGTGACCTCGTCCAGCGTCATCACATCCTTGCGTTTGAGCGCAGGCATATAGTCGTCCAGCGGATGGCCCGAGAGGTAGAAACCAATCGCCTTGAATTCCTCCGACAGCCGTTCGGCGGGCAGCCAGTCGGGCACGTTGGGCAGCCGCGGCTCCGGCAGGTCCTCGCCCGCCTCGCCAAACAGCGACACCTGGCTGGAATTCCGCTGATCATGCACGGCGGCGGAATAATCCACCAGCGCGCCGAGGCTCTCAAACACCCGGCGCCGGTTGCTGTCCAGCTGGTCAAAGCCGCCCGCCCGCGCCAGCATTTCCAGCGGACGCTTGCCGACCTTTTTCAGATCCACCCGGCGGGCAAAATCAAACAGCGTGGCAAAGGGTTTGTCCTGCCCGCTCTCGCGCCGCGCCGTTGTCACCAGCCGCATCGCCTCGACACCGACGTTTTTCAGCGCGCCCAGCGCATAGACCAGCTCGCCCTTGACCACATTGAATGTCGCCTCGGAGCGGTTCACACAGGGCGGCACATAGGGCAGGCTCAGGCCTTTTTTGACCTCTTCGAAATAGATCGCCAGCTTATCCGTCAGATGGATATCACAGTTCATGACGCCAGCCATGAACTCCACCGGGTGGTTCGCCTTCAGCCAGCCGGTCTGGTAGCTGACCACCGCATAGGCCGCCGCGTGCGATTTGTTAAAGCCGTAGTTGGCGAATTTCTCCAGAAGGTCGAACACCTCCGACGCCTTCTTGGCAGGCACGCCGTTTTCTGCCGCCCCCTTTTCAAATTTGGGGCGTTCGGCGTCCATCGCCTCCTTGATCTTCTTACCCATGGCGCGACGCAGCAGGTCGGCGCCGCCCAGCGTGTAATTCGCCATCACCTGGGCGATCTGCATCACCTGTTCCTGATAGACGATAATGCCTTGGGTTTCCTCAAGGATATGGTCGATCAGCGGATGCACCGACTGGATCTTGCGCAGTCCATTCTTGACCTCGCAATAGACCGGGATGTTCTCCATCGGACCCGGACGATAGAGCGCCACCAGCGCCACGATATCCTCGATACAGGTGGGTTTCATGCGCTTCAGCGCGTCCATCATGCCGGTGGATTCCACCTGGAACACCGCCACCGTCTTGGCCCGCGAATAAAGGTCATAGGTAACGGCATCGTCCAGCGGGATGGCGTTGATCTGGTTCTCCGCCCCCTCCGGCGGATCATAAAGCTGGGTGCCATCGGCGGCGACATGCAGGTCGCGCCCCGACTGGAAGATCAGATCCATCGCATTCTGAATGACGGTGAGCGTCTTCAGGCCGAGGAAGTCGAACTTCACCAGACCGGCCTGTTCCACCCATTTCATGTTGAACTGGGTGGCGGGCATGTCCGAGCGCGGATCGCGGTAAAGCGGCACCAGCGCATCCAGTGGCCGGTCACCGATCACCACACCGGCTGCGTGGGTGCCCGCTGATCGCAACAGCCCCTCAACCTGCATGCCGTATTTCAACAGCCGGTCGACAACCTCTTCGTTCTCCGCCTCCTCGCGCAGCCGCGGCTCTTCGCGCAGACTGTCCACAATCGACATCGGTTTCACGCCTTCGACCGGGATCAGCTTCGACAGCCGATCCACCTGGCCATAGGGCATCTGCAGAACCCGCCCCATATCGCGCACCGCCGCCTTCGACAGCAGCGCGCCAAAGGTGATGATCTGCCCCACCTTGTCGCGGCCATATTTCTCCTGCACGTATTTGATCACCTCTTCGCGGCGATCCATGCAGAAGTCGATGTCGAAGTCGGGCATCGACACCCGTTCGGGGTTGAGAAAGCGTTCGAACAGCAAGCTGTAGCGCAGCGGGTCAAGGTCGGTAATCGTCAGCGCATAGGCCACGAGCGAGCCCGCACCGGAACCCCGCCCCGGCCCCACCGGAATGTCGTGATCCTTGGCCCATTGGATAAAGTCCGCAACGATCAGGAAATAGCCCGGGAACCCCATCCCCTCGATGATGCCCAGCTCAAAATCCAGCCGCTCCTGATACTCCTCGACGCTGACGGCATGGGGGATCACGGCGAGACGTTTTTGCAGCCCCTCATTGGCGATGCGGCGCAATTCGGCCACCTCGTCATCGGCAAACTTCGGCAGGATCGGATCGCGCCGATAGGCCATGAAAGCGCAGCGTTTGGCGATCTCCACGGTGTTTTCCAGCGCCTCGGGCAGGTCGGCAAACAGCGCGACCATTTCCTCCTGGCTCTTGAAGTAATGCTGCGCGGTAAGCCTGCGGCGCGGCTCCACCTGATCGACATAGGCGCCTTCCGCGATACAGATCATCGCATCATGGGCCTCATACATTTCCGTGTTGGGGAAATAGACATCATTGGTGGCAACCAGCGGCAGGTCCATCGCATAGGCCATCTCGATATGGCCCCGCTCGGTCAGCTGTTCGGCCTCGGGCTGGCCGTGTTCGCCCGGATGGCGCTGCAACTCCACATAAAGCCGATCTGGAAAGATCGCTTTCAGCCGCTGCATCAGGGCCTCTGCCGCCGGGCGCTGCCCCTGCTGCAACAGCCGCCCCACCGGCCCATCCGGCCCGCCGCTCAGACAGATCACATCGCCTGCATATTGCGCCAGCTCCTCCAGCGTCACATGCGGCAGCTCGCTGCCCTGCCGCAGATAGAGGCAGGAATTGAGCTTCATCAGATGCTCATAGCCGGTCTCGCTCTGCGCCAGCAGCACCAGCGGCGCTGGCGGTTTGGGCCGCTCGCCCGGGGCAGGCTCGGCAGACCGCAGATCGACCTGGCAGCCGATGATCGGCTGCACCCCCGCGCCACTGGCCGACACCGAAAACTCCAGCGCCGAGAACAGGTTGTTGCTGTCGGTCACCGCAATCGCGGGCATCTCGTGCTTCTTGCACAGGTCCGGCAGCTTCTTCAGCCGCAATGCGCCTTCCAGAAGCGAATATTCGGTATGGGTGCGCAGGTGAATGAATCGGGGAGAGCTTGTCATCCCGCCAAGCTAGCGTCAGCGCCGCCAAGGTTAAAGCGGTTCCGCACCGGAGGAGCTGCGACCCTGCCCGTCCCCCGTTCCGCCGCGCAGGTTTCACCCGATGCCGTAATATTCAGCGATTATTATTCTGCTTTCTTTGAAAGTCTTATCGAACCCAACCATCAACGCCGCGACAATCTGACCTAAAGTCGTTCAAAAAGAACAGCATACGCCGGTATTCAGCAAGGATCTTGCGCCCCGCATCGACTCCATGGCAGAGTCACTTTTCCTTGCCAGAACAACAGCCTGCTTTCTAGGCTATCGGCAACGGAACCACCAAGGCCCGCCATGTCTTCTACGTCGCATCGAAGGGATGGCACCAAGGGAAAACCAGAGTAACGCGACGGGTTTCTGACATGACAATCACCTTTCGGCTGAACGGTGAAGAGGTCGCGCTGACGGAGGTTTCTCCGACGGCGACGCTGCTGGACTGGCTGCGCGAAGAGCGCGGGCTGACCGGCACCAAAGAAGGCTGCAACGAGGGCGACTGCGGCGCCTGCACCGTGATGGTGACCGACGCCAAAGGCGCCAAACCGCTCAATGCCTGCATCCTGTTCCTGCCGCAGCTGCACGGCAAATCCATCCGCACCGTCGAAGGCGCGGCCGGCCCCGATGGCCAGCTGCATCCGGTGCAGGAGGCGATGATCACCCACCACGGCAGCCAATGCGGTTTCTGCACGCCGGGGTTCATCATGTCGATGGTGACCGCCCACAAAAATGGCGCCTCGGATCACGACGACCAGCTGGCAGGCAATCTCTGCCGCTGCACCGGCTATGCGCCGATCATCCGCGCCGCCGAAGCCGCCAGCGCCGAACCCGTCCCCGACTGGATCCACGGCGAAGATGCCATCAGCCTGCCTGACACAGGCGGCGATGCCACGTCTCTGCGCCCCACCTCCGCCGACCAGCTGGCCGCAGCCTATGCTGCCCGCCCGGACGCGACGCTGATTGCAGGCGCCACGGATGTCGGTCTCTGGGTGACCAAACAGCTGCGCGATCTGTCGGATGTGATTTTCCTTGATGGCTGCGATGACCTGAAAGAGATCACCGAACAGCCCGACGGCAGCCTGCGTATCGGTGCGATGGTGGATATGAACCAGCTGCGCAGCGCCCTCACCGCGCGGCATCCGTCTTATGGCGAAATGCTGCGCCGCTTTGCCAGCCAGCAGGTGCGCGCCGCCGCCACCATCGGCGGCAATATCGCCAATGGCTCCCCCATCGGGGACAATCCGCCTGCGCTGATCGCACTTGGTGCAACGCTGGAGCTGCGCAAGGGCGACAGCCGCCGCAGCCTGCCGCTTGAGGATTTCTTCATCGACTATGGCAAGCAGGACCGCCAGCCCGGTGAATTTGTCGAGGCGATCACCCTGCCCGCACGCCTGAAGGGGCAGACCGATGGCTTGCGCGTCTACAAGCTCTCCAAACGGTTCGATCAGGATATCTCCGCCGTTCTGGGCGCCTTTAACCTGACGGTCGACGCCGGCCGGATCACCGCCGCGCGCATCGCCTTTGGCGGCATGGCGGGCGTGCCCAAACGCGCCAGCCACGTGGAGGCCGCCCTGATTGGTCAAGACCTGTCGGCCGCAACACTCGCCACCGCGCGGGGCGAATTTGCCCGCGACTTCACCCCGATGAACGATATGCGCGCCTCTGCCGATTACCGGCTGGAGGCTGCGGCAAATATGCTCGCACGCTACTTTGACGATCTGGGCCAGACAAGCGCACCCACACATGTGCTGGAGGTGAAGTGATGGCTGTTGCAAAACCCCTCCCCCATGATGCGGCACGGCTGCATGTGACCGGTCAGGCGCGCTATGTCGATGACATCCCGACCCCGCGCGACACCCTGCATCTGGCCTTTGGCCTTTCAACCGTGGCCCATGGTGACATCACCGCACTGGAGCTGGACGCCGTGCGCCAGAGCAATGGCGTGGTTGCCGTGCTGACGGCGGAAGATCTGCCGTTTGACAATGACGTCTCGCCGTCTGCCCATGACGAGCCGCTGCTGGCCAAGGGGTCTGTCCACTATATCGGCCAGCCGGTGTTTCTGGTGGTGGCAACCTCCCATCGTGCTGCGCGGGTGGCCGCGCGCAAAGGTCAGGTCAGCTACGCCGAACGCCCGGCCCTCCTGACGCTGGAGGATGCGCTGGCCGCCGACAGCCGGTTTGAAGACGGCCCACGCATCTACAGCAAAGGCGACGCAGGCAGCGCCATCTCCGCCGCCGCCCATGTGGTCGAAGACACGTTCGACATTGGCGGGCAGGAGCATTTCTACCTCGAAGGTCAGGCCGCCCTCGCCCAGCCGCAGGAAGATGGCGGCATGCTGGTCAACTCCTCGACCCAGCACCCGACCGAGATCCAGCATAAGGTGGCCGAGGCCATCGGCCTGCCGATGCACAGCGTACGGGTTGAGACCCGGCGCATGGGTGGCGGCTTTGGTGGCAAGGAAAGTCAGGGCAACGCGCTGGCCGTCGCCTGCGCCATCGCCGCACGCGCCACCGGTCGGACCTGCAAGATGCGCTATGATCGCGACGACGACATGACCATCACCGGCAAACGTCACGCGTTTCGCATTTCCTACCGCGCGGGCTTTGACGCCGAGGGGCGCATTCTGGGGGTTGAGTTCACCCATCTGGTCGATTGCGGCTGGGCGCAGGATCTGTCGCTGCCGGTGGCCGACCGCGCCATGCTGCACAGCGACAACGCCTATGCGATCCCCGCGATCCGCATTGAAAGCCACCGGCTGAAGACCAACCGGCAGAGCGCCACCGCCTATCGCGGCTTTGGCGGTCCGCAGGGGATGGTCGGGATCGAGCGGGTGATGGATCACGCGGCCCATAAGCTGGGGCTGGATCCGGTCGATCTGCGCATGAAGAACTATTACGATGCCCCCCAAACGGCGGGCGACGGGGGCGCTGCCCCCCGGCCTGCGGCCTCCCCCCGGGATATTTCCGGCCAGAAGATATCCGGCCAGAAGACGGACAATACCACGCCCTACGGGATGGAGGTCACCGATTTCGAGCTGCACGGGATGACCCGGCAGCTGCTGGAGAGCGCGGATTATGCCGCGCGCAAGGCCGAGATCGCCAAATGGAACGCCGGGAATGAGCGGCTCAAGCGCGGGATTGCGTTTTCTCCGGTCAAATTCGGCATTTCCTTCACCCTCACCCATCTCAATCAGGCGGGTGCGCTGGTGCATGTCTATCAGGACGGCTCGGTCCATCTGAACCATGGCGGCACCGAGATGGGGCAAGGCCTGTTCCAGAAGGTGGCACAGGTGGCCGCCAGCCGTTTTGGCATCGGGCTGGAAAAGGTGAAGATCACCGCCACCGACACGGCCAAAGTGCCCAATACCTCGGCCACCGCCGCCTCCTCCGGCACCGATCTAAACGGGATGGCAGTAAAGGCCGCCTGCGACAGCATTCGCGACCGTATGGCCGATCATCTGGCCGAGCGCTATCAGGTCACCGCAGCGGAGGTGGTGTTTGCCGATGATGAGGTGCGGATCGGCGCCGAGGCCCTGCCCTTCGCCCGTGCAGCACAGATCTGCTATGAGGGGCGTATCAGCCTGTCGGCCACCGGGTTCTACAAGACGCCGAAACTGGAATGGGACCGCATTCAGGGCAAGGGGCGGCCGTTTTTCTACTTTGCCTATGGCGCTGCGATCACCGAAGTTGTCGTCGACCGCCTGACCGGCGAAAACCGCATTCTGCGCGCCGACGTGCTGCATGATGCCGGCGCCTCGCTGAACCCGGCGCTGGATATCGGCCAGGTCGAAGGCGCCTATGTGCAGGGTGCCGGCTGGCTCACCACAGAGGAACTGGTCTGGGATCAGACCGGCAATCTGCGCACCCATGCGCCCTCGACCTACAAGATCCCCGCCTGTTCGGATCGCCCCGATGTGTTCAATGTGGCTCTTTGGGACGGCGAGAACCGCGAGGACAGCATCTATCGCTCCAAAGCGGTGGGAGAGCCGCCCTTTATGCTGGGGATTTCCGCCTGGCTGGCGCTTGGTGATGCGGTCGGGCACTTCGCGCCCGCCTATCCTGCGCTCAATGCCCCCGCCACGGCGGAGGAGATCTGGCGCGCGGTGCGTCGCATCGCGCCGGGGGCCTGAGCCATGGGGTTTGATCTTCAGGATCTGCGCCGCAGGATCGGCGCCTATGGCACGGTGGTGCGGGTGGTGATTGCCGCCATCCGCGGCTCTTCCCCGCGTGAGGTGGGCGCCGCCATGCTGGTCTGGGACGACGGCCAGTCCGGCACCATCGGCGGGGGCGCGCTGGAGCATGAGGCCGCCGAGGCTGCCCGCCGCCAGTTGCAGGATGGCAAGACCCGTTTGCAGACCATCCGCGCGCTTGGCCCGGATCTGGGGCAATGCTGCGGCGGCTCCGTCACCCTGTGGAGCGAGATCTACCGCGCTGCCGATCTGGACCGGCTGGATGGCGATGTGATCCTGCGCGCCCTGTCCACCGAGCTGGGCGAGCCGGGCGAGCCGCCCCTGGGCCTGCGCCGCAAGCTGGCGCTGGCCCGCAGCCAGGGGCAGCGGCCCGACGCGCAGCTGGCCGACGGCTGGCTGCTGGAACCGGTCCATCGTGCCGAAACCCCGCTGTGGATCTGGGGGGCGGGCCATGTCGGCCGCGCTCTGGTTGATGTGCTGGCGCCGCTGCCGGATCTCGACATCATCTGGGTAGATACCGGCCCTGACCGTTTTCCCGCCCAGATCCCGCCCTCAGTCACCATGGTTCCGGCGGCGGAACCTGCGGCACTGGTGCCGCATGCCCCTGAAAATGCACGGCATTTGGTGCTTACCTATTCCCATGCGCTGGATCTGGCGCTATGCCACGCCTTATTGCTGCGCGGCTTTGCCTTTGCCGGGGTGATCGGATCTGCCACCAAATGGGCACGGTTCCGGTCGCGGCTGGCGGATCTTGGCCACCGGCCCGAGCAGATCGCCCGGCTCACCTGCCCGATCGGGGATCCCGGCCTTGGCAAACATCCGCAGATGATTGCGGTCGGGGTCGCGGCAGAGCTCTTGCGGATGGGCGCAACAGACGAGTTGAAGAAGGACAGACGCGCGTGACCCAACCTCTCCTGAGCCTGCAAGGTTTGACAAAGGCCTATCCTGGTGTTGTTGCCAACGATACGGTCTCCTTTGATATCGGCGCGGGAGAGGTTCATGCCCTGCTCGGCGAAAACGGCGCCGGGAAATCGACGCTGGTCAAGATGATCTACGGGCTGGTGAAACCGGACAGCGGCACCATGCTGTTGCGCGGCGCCCCCTATGCCCCGGCCGAGCCGCGACAGGCACGGGCGGATGGCATCGCGATGGTGTTTCAGCATTTTTCGCTGTTTGACGCGCTGAACGTGGCGGAGAACATCGCCCTTGGCATGGAACAGCCGCCTGCCCTGCGCGATCTGGCCAGCCGCATCCGCGAGGTTTCGGAAACCTATGGCCTGCCGCTGGATCCCTATCGCACGGTGGGCGATCTCTCTGCCGGCGAACGCCAGCGGGTGGAGATCATCCGCTGCCTGTTGCAGGACCCCAAGCTGCTGATCATGGATGAGCCGACCTCGGTTCTCACCCCGCAGGAGGTGGATATCCTGTTCCAGACCTTGCAGAAGCTGCGCTCCGAAGGCACCTCGATCCTCTATATTTCGCACAAGCTGGAAGAGATCCGCACGCTCTGTGATCACGCCACCATCCTGCGGCTAGGCAAGAATGTCGGCGAATGTGTCCCCTCTGAAACCTCGGCCCGCGATATGGCCGAGCTGATGGTGGGCACCGCGCTGCAGACACCGGAGCGCGCGGGCCGCGATCTGGGCGATGTGGCGCTGGATATCACCGGCCTGTCGGTGCCTGCGCCCTCGGCCTTTGGCACGGCGCTGAAGAATGTGCATATGACCGTCCGCAAGGGCGAAATCCTCGGCATTGGCGGGGTGGCGGGCAATGGCCAGGACGAGCTTCTGGGCGTGCTGTCCGGCGAAACCACCACCGCTGCCGATGCGGTCAAGATGCATGGCGCGCCGGTCGGCCACCTTGGCCCTGTTGCGCGTCGTCGCCTGGGTATTCTGGCCGCGCCGGAGGAGCGTCTCGGCCATGCCGCCGCACCGGATATGAGCCTGACGGAAAATGCCATGCTGACCGCCGCCACCCGCGAAGGCCTGTCCAGCAACGGCTTTCTGAAATGGGGGCTGGCCAAGGAATTTGCCGAAAAGGTCATCAAGAATTTCGACGTGCGCACCCCCGGACCTGAAAACGCGGCGCGTTCGCTGTCGGGGGGCAATCTGCAGAAATTCGTCATTGGCCGCGAGGTGCTGCAAAACCCGGAGGTTCTGGTGGTGAACCAGCCGACCTGGGGTGTGGATGCCGCCGCCGCCGCCGCGATCCGCCAGTCGCTGCTGGATCTGGCCGCCGGGGGCACTGCGGTAATCTGCATCAGCCAGGATCTGGATGAGCTGATGGAGATTGCCGACAGTTTTGCCGCCCTGAACGAAGGCCGCCTGAGCGCGCCGCGCCCCACAACCGGGCTGAGCGTCGATGAAATCGGCCTGATGATGGGGGGAGCACATGGGATGGAGGTCGCGCATGTCTAGCCTCGCAGCCGGGCGTGCCCATCCCGGCCGCAGCGCGGGCTGCCGGGTCGGGAGTGTGAGTATTTTTGGAAAGATGACAGGCACGCAGGCACAGATCTGCGACCGGGGGGGACAACAACAATGATCCGGCTAGAAAAGAGACCACAGCCCTCGCGGGTCTGGTCGATGGCGACGCCGCTGGTGGCGGTGCTGGCGACCATGATCGCGGGCGGGCTTTTGTTTGCGGCCCTTGGCAAGAACCCGGTTGAGGCGATCCGCACCATTTTCTGGGATCCGCTGTTTGGCGAATTTGCTTTTTACTACCGCCCGCAGCTCTTGGTGAAGGGCGCGCCACTGGTGCTGATCGCCATCGGCCTGTCCTTGGGCTTTCGCGCGGGCATCTGGAACATCGGCGCCGAGGGCCAGTATATCATGGGCGCCATCTGTGGCGCCGGGGCTGGCCTTGCCTTTTACCCTACAGACTCAGCACTGATCTTTCCCTTGATGGTGGTGGCAGGCGCGCTGGGGGGCTGGGCCTGGGCGATGATCCCCGCAGTGCTGAAAACCCGCTTTGGCACCAATGAGATCCTGGTCTCGCTGATGCTGGTCTATGTGGCCGAGCAGTTTCTCGCCTCGGTCTCGCTGGGATTGCTGAAAAACCCCGAGGGCTTTGGCTTTCCCGGCTCGCGCAACCTGCAATCCTGGGACAGCGCCCATAACGCCGAGCTGATCACGGGCACCGGCATGCACTGGGGTGTTGTGGCGGCGCTGATCGCGGTGATCTTTGCTTATGTGCTGCTCAACCGTCACATGCTGGGCTATCACATCCGCCTGACTGGCGAGGCGCCACGTGCCGCGCGTTTTGCGGGCGTGAACCCCACCCGCCTTGTGCTGTTTTGCCTTGGCTCCTCCGGCGCGCTGGCGGGTCTTGCGGGTCTGTTCGAGGTCTCCGGCCCCTCTGGCCAGATCTCCATCGATTTCAACGTCGGCTACGGGTTTACCGCCATTATCGTGGCCTTTCTGGGCCGGTTGCACCCTGTCGGCATCCTGCTGGCGGGTGGTCTGATGGCGCTGACATATATCGGTGGCGATATCGCCCAGTCCAACATGGGCCTGCCTTCGGCGGCGATCCAGGTGTTTCAGGGGATGCTTTTGTTCTTCCTTCTGGCGCTGGATCTCCTGACCAATTTCCGCATTGCGCTCTGCAAACCCGAGGTGGTGTGATGGGAAACACTGCCACAAATCTCGTTTTCGGCATCCTTGGCGCTTTGGTCGTGTACGCCGTACTGCATCTAGCTGGATTGCAAATGTGGATTATTGCACCGGCAATGTTCTGGTTCATTACTATTCCGGTCATCGTGGCAGTAGCCTTTGTTGGGCACTCAACATCGCAACCTGCACTAAAGCGCGTATTGTCCAGCATAGCCGTCGCAACTGGCTCATTGTTCGCAGCAAGCGGCTTTCTTCTCCTAGCTTTGGCCATGAGGGACATCTGATGGATCTTTCTGCAATCAACCCGGTCCTGCTCATCGCCTCGCTGATGGTGGCGGCCACACCGATCCTGATCGCTGCCATTGGCGAATTGGTGGTGGAGAAATCAGGCGTTCTGAACCTTGGCGTCGAAGGCATGATGATCACCGGCGCCATCGCAGGCTTTGCCACCGCGGTGGAGACCGGCTCGCCCCTGATCGGGTTCCTTGCCGCCGCCGTTGCCGGGGCAGCGCTGTCGGTTCTGTTTGGCTTTCTGACCCTTGTGGCGCAGGCCAATCAGGTGGCCTCCGGTCTGGCGCTGACGCTGTTCGGCCTCGGCCTGTCGGCGCTGATGGGGCAATCCTACGTCGGTGTGAAACCGCCACAGATGAGCGACATCCACATCCCCGTCCTGAGCGACCTGCCGGTGATTGGCCCGATCCTCTTTGGCCATGACATCATCCTCTATTTCGGCATCGCGCTGACCGCCGCAGTCTGGGCGCTGCTGAAATTCTCTCGCGCCGGACTGGTGCTGCGCGCGGTGGGGGAAAACCACGATGCCGCCCATGCGCTGGGGTATAAGGTGATCCGCATCCGCCTGATGGCGATCATGTTCGGTGGCGCCTGTGCCGGTATCGGCGGGGCCTACATCAGCCTTATCCGGGTGCCGCAATGGACCGAAGGCATGACCGCGGGCGTGGGCTGGATTGCGCTGGCGCTGGTGGTCTTTGCCAGCTGGAAACCCTGGCGCGCACTCCTTGGTGCCTATCTTTTTGGCGGCGTCACCGTGGTGCAGCTCAATCTGCAAGCGGCAGGCGTTGCCATCCCGGTGGAGTATCTGGCAATGTCGCCCTACGTGATCACAATTATCGTGCTTGTCATTCTTTCGGCGGACAAAAGCAGCGCACCTGCCGCCCTTGGCCGCAACTTCCACGCCTCCCGCTGACGGGGGGCTTTTCACTGCCCCGCTGTCGGGGCCAATAGATGCAACTGGGGAGAACCTGATGAAACTGACCAACCTTCTGACCAGCGCCGCCGTGGCGCTTGGCCTGGCCACCGGTGCGGCCTTGGCCGAGGACAAGACCAAAGTGGGCTTTGTCTATGTCGGCCCTGTCGGTGACGGTGGCTGGACCTATGAACACGATCAGGGCCGCAAGGCCGTGGTTGCGGAATTCGGCGACAAGGTCGAAACCGTCTATGTCGAGAACGTCGCAGAAGGCCCCGATGCCGAGCGCGTGATGACCCAGATGGCGCTGGAAGGTGCGGATCTCATCTTCACCACCTCCTTTGGCTACATGGATCCCACCATCAACGTCGCCAAGAAATTCCCGAACGTGAAGTTCGAGCACGCCACCGGCTACAAGCGCGCCGACAACGTCTCGACCTACTCCGCCCGCTTCTACGAGGGCCGCGCGGTTCAGGGCCACATTGCCGGCCATATGACCGAGAGCAATATCGTCGGCTACATCGGCTCCTACCCGATCCCCGAAGTGATCCGCGGCATCAACTCGGCCTATCTGCACGCCAAGAAGGTGAACCCCGACGTCCAGTTCAAGATCGTCTGGGCCTTCACCTGGTTTGATCCCGCAAAAGAGGCTGATGCCGCCAAGGTGCTGATCGAACAGGGGGCTGACGTGATCCTGCAGCACACCGATTCCACCGCACCGCAGGCCGCCGCACAGGCCGCAGGCAATGTGATCACCTTTGGTCAGGCGTCCGATATGGCCGAATACGGGCCCAAGCCGCGCGTCTCCTCGATCATCGACAATTGGGCGCCCTATTACATCGCCCGCACCAAGGCCGTGATCGACGGCACCTGGACAAGCAGCGACACCTGGGACGGCATTGGCGCCGGCATGGTTGGCATCGGTGAAATCTCCGATGCGGTTCCCGCTGATGTGAAAGCCTCCGCACTGGAGCTGAAAGCCGCGCTGGCCGATGGCTCCTACCACGCCTTCACCGGCCCGATCAAAAAGCAGGACGGCTCCGACTGGCTGGCCGAAGGCGAGACCGCCGATGACGGCACCCTGGCCGGCATGAACTTCTACGTCGAAGGCCTGGAAGGCGACATTCCGCAATAAGCGGCCACCGCCTTCAGATGACCCGCAGCAGAAAGGCCCGCCAGTCCGGCGGGCCTTTTTCATAGCGGCCGTCGCTGTTCCTCTCGCGCGACCGCAGGGCAAATGCCGCCGTCTAGATGCTGCCCGCCGTTTCAATGACAAGCGCCCGCACCGGCCCATCGGGATGCGCCACATGTTCATCGCCGCTCTCGGCATGAAAGATGTCACCCGGCAGCAGGCGCAGGATACGCTCGGCCCCGTCTATGCGAACATGCATGTCGACCTCTCCGTCCAGCACGACAAAGACCTCAGGGCCATCGTTGACATGCCATTTATACGGCGCGTCGGTCCAATGCAGCCGCACGGTTGCATCGCTTATGCGTTCGATATCCAGCGCGTCCCAGGCCTTTTCGCCCGTAAACGCCGTTGCGGTGATCTTCTTCATGCCCTACCCCCGGCTGCTGTGGTTGATGTGGTTCATCTCAACTGCGATGTTACGGCTGCGGCAACGGATCGGATACTTGCGGTCCGACGTGATCAGCCTGCCAATCGGGGAATTCAACGTGGATCGGACGGACAAACGGATATTGGCGGTTCTGGAACGGAACGCCCGCACCAGCGCTGCCGAAATCGGGCGCCAGATCGGCCTGTCCCGGACCGCGGTTCAGGACCGGCTGTCGAAGCTTGAGACACGTGGCGTGATCAGCGGATATCGGGTTCAGCTATCAGAGCCTCAGGACGACCTGATCCGGGCGGTCCTCTTCGTCAGAATTGCGGTCCGCCCATGCACCGATGCGCTGACCTGGATGGCCTCGCTCGAGGGCGTGCAGGAGGTGATGTCTCTGTCCGGTGAGATCGACGCCATCGTCAGATGTGCCGTGCCGGATGTCGCCGCGCTGACGGCGCTCAATGACAGGATCGGGGCCAGCGACTGGATTGCCGGTTCGAACTCGAACGTGGTGCTGCGCACCCTCCGATAATCCCGCGCAGATGCCGGCCGCAGATCTCGGGTCCGCTCCCGTGTCCGTTCATGGGCCGAACCTCAAAGCGCGCGCGGCCCTGCCCGTCATCTTTCCATAAATACTCAAACCGCCCCGGCAGCGGCGCTGCCCTTTAGTCGCGGCGAAACACCCGCAGCGCCAGGAGCACGCGGGAGGTGGCGGTCACCAGACAGAGCGCGCCAAACACCCAGGCCATCGGTGCAAACCACGCTGGCAGCAGGCACAAGAGCACGAAAAAACCGATCGTCTCCGCCCCCTCCAGCAGACCGCCGGTGAAATAAAGCGTTTTGACCCCGCGCGCCGTGCTTGTCATCTTGTGTTTCTCCGCCAGCACCGCATAGCCGAGGAAACTGGTGCCATTCACATAGAAGGTCATCAGCAAGAACGCCCCGGCCACGCCATTCTGCGCAGGATCCGCCAGCACAAAGGCAAAGGGGACCGCACCGTAGAACAGGAAATCGCAGGTGATATCGAGATAGCCGCCAAAATCGCTTGGCTCGCTGGCGCGTGCCACCGCGCCGTCCAGACCATCGGCCAGCCGCGACAGAAGCAGCGGCAGCAGCGCCAGCGCAAAGAGCGAACAGGCGATCATCCCGGCCGCCAGCAGCCCCAGCGCCAGCCCAAGGAGCGTCACCTGATTGGCACTGATGCCCGCGCGCGCGATGACCTGCCCCTGGGCATTCAGCATCGGGTCGATCAGCGGGCGAATTTTTGAATCGAACATACTCTCCCCTACCCTGCGCACCGGGGCTTTGCCACTCACGATTATGATAGGGCAGAGCCGGTGTCTCGCGCAGATCTCTTTATGCCCCGCGCCGATATTTTGCGCTTTTGATTGCCGCAGATGCGTGCCACCCTCCGCCGCATGAGCACCGAACTGATCAGCCTCGACGGCACCCCCGCAAGCCCCCTTGCCTTTGGCACCATGCAATTTGGCGGCCGCGCCGATGCTGCCCAGTCGGCCGAAATGTACCAGGCCTGCCGCGCTGCGGGGGTGACCCATTTCGACACCGCCTGGGTCTATACCGAGGGCCGTAGCGAGGCGCTGCTGGGCCAGCTGATCCGGGAAGACCGTGACAGCCTGCTGATCGCCACCAAGGTCGCCTATACCGGCGGCGCAGGCCCTGACAATATCCGGCGCCAGCTCGATCAGTCGCGCGCGCGTCTGGGGCAGGACATGGTCGATATCCTCTACCTGCACCGCTACGACGAAGAGACGGACCTGCGCGAGACCCTTGCCTGTCTCGCCGAGCTGCGCGACGCCGGGCAGATCCGCTATCTGGGGCTGTCGAACTTTGCCGCCTGGCAGGTGATGAAGGCGATCATGATCGGGCAGGAATTCGACCTGCGACCCGCCATCCTGCAACCGATGTATTCGCTGCTGAAGCGTCAGGTCGAGGTGGAGATCCTGCCGATGTGCGCTGATCAGGGCCTGCATGTGGCCCCCTATTCGCCACTGGGCGGCGGGATGCTGACGGGCAAATACAGCAGTGCCCAGCAGGCGGGTCACAGCCGGGGGCGGCTGGACGAGGATCCGCGTTACGCCGAACGCTATGGTCAGCCCTGGATGCAGGAGAGCGCCCGTGCCCTGGCCGATCTTGCCGCCGAACTGGAGGTTGATCCGGCCAGCCTCGCCGTGGCCTGGGCCGCCGCCTATGGGCGCAATGTGACCCCCATAATCTCGGCCCGGTCACGCGCACAGCTGCGCCCCTCGCTGGCGGCGCTGGAGATTGAGGTGACGCCGGACCTCTACGCCCGCATGTCGGCGCTGTCACCGCGTCCGGCGCCCGCAACAGACCGGCTGGAGGAACAGCAATGACAACGGTCGACTATCTGATCATCGGCGGCGGGCTTGCCGGTCTGAGCGCCGCCGCCGCCCTTGCGCCACGGGGGCGTGTTCTGGTGCTGGAGCGGGAAGAGGCGCTTGGCTATCACTCCTCCGGGCGCTCTGCGGCGATGTTTGAGGCCAATTACGGCCCCGCGCCGGTACAGGCGCTGAGCCGGGCCAGTGAGGCCCACCACCGCGCCCATGGCTGTCTCAGCCCGCGCGGGCTGCTGCTGGTCGGGCGCGCCGATCAGGCCGCGCGTTTCGAGGCCGATTGCGCCGAGCTGGATCTGACGCCGATTTCGGTTGCGGCGGCCTGCCAGATGGTGCCGGTGCTTGATCCCGAGCAGGTCAAATTTGCGGCCAGCCATGATGCGGCGCAGGATCTGGATGCGGACCTGTTGTTGCAGGGCTTTGCCAGAGAGCTGCGCGCCCATGGGGGTGACATCCGCACCCGCGCCGCTGTCACCGGTCTGGACCGCAGCACCGCGGGCTGGCAGGTGAGCTGCGGTGACGATGTGATCACCGCCACAACGATTATCAATGCGGCCGGGGCCTGGGCGGATGAGCTGGCACAGATGGCCGGGATCGCGCCCATCGGATTGCAACCCAAGCGCCGCTCCATGGCGCGGCTGCCCGCGCCCGGTGGCCACGATGTCACCACCTGGCCAATGATCATGGGCGTCGGTGAGAGCTGGTATGCCAAACCCGATGCCGGCAAGCTGCTGGTCTCGCCCGCTGACGCCGATCCGGTGCCGCCGCAGGATGCCTATGCCGATGACATGGTGCTTGCCGAGGGGCTGGCCCGCTATGAGGAGATGGTGACAACCCCGGTCACCCGAGTTGAGCACAACTGGGCCGGCCTGCGCAGTTTTGTAGCCGATGGCGTGCCGGTGCTGGGGCCGGATCCGGCGGTGGCCAGTTTTGTCTGGTGTGCAGGTCAGGGCGGCTATGGCGTGCAGAGCTCCCCCGCCGCCGGGCGGCTGATTGCCGATCTGGTCACCGGGCAGACACCGGACATCGACGCCACGAACGTGGCCGCGCTCAGCCCGGAAAGGCTGCGCTGATGGTTGTGCGCACGGTGCCCGGAGAGGCCTCCGTCACGCTGCCGGATGCAGGGGCAAAACTCTTTGCTCCGTCGGCGGCGCGCAATCTGGAGCCGATCGCGGATCTTCTGGCCCGGATTGCCCCGCAACCCGACGGTGCGGATGGCCCTCGCCCCCGCGCGCTGGAAATTGCCAGCGGCACCGGGCAGCATGTGGTCGGCTTTGCCGGCCGCTGCGCGCATCTGGACTGGCAGCCCAGCGATGTGAACCCGGCACGCCTGACCAGCATCAATGCCTATACCGGTGACAGCGGCTGTCGCAATATCGCGACGGCGATCCAGCTCGATGCCACCGAAGCCCCCTGGCCTGACGGGCTGGGCCGTTTTGATCTGATCGTGCTGTGCAATCTGCTGCATCTGATCAGCACGCCCGAGGCCCAGACCCTGATCCGCGAGGCCGCGCGCCATCTGGCGGCGGGCGGGCACTTCCTGATCTACGGCCCGTTCATGCGCGGCGGTGAGCTGACCAGCGAGGGCGACCGCAGCTTTCACGCCAAGCTGACCGCCCATGACCCGGAGGTCGGTTACAAGGATGATTTCGACGTGATGGACTGGCTGCAAGACAGCGGGCTGGAGATGCGCCAGGTGATCGAGATGCCCGCCAACAATCTGGCGCTGGTGGCGATACGTCAATCCGGGTGAGAGCTGGCACATAGGTGACCGCGTCGGCCCTGCGCCACGTCAGGCACCGGTCAGATATTCAGCTGCATCGTCGACTTGGTGCGGTCCATAGTGACAAAGGTGCGGAACTTCCGAATATTGTCATTCGGAAAAAACAGCCGTTGCGTCAGCGCTTCATATTCCGACATGTCCCCAACGATCACCACAAGGATGAAATCCACTTCGCCGGTGACATAGTAGCATTGCTGGATTTCCGGAGCGTCTTGGAAGCTGCGCTTGATATCGTCGATCCGGCCCGCTGTCTCGGCCCTCAGTTCGACCTCCACAAGAATGGTCAGCGGCAGGCCGACCGTCTTCGGCTCGATCTGGGCGGCCTGGGTCGAAATCACGCCATCCGCCTCCATGCGCCGGATACGCCGCTGGACCGATGCGGTCGACAGATTGACCATCTCGCCGATCTGACGCTGTGGCTTGGTGCAGTCCTGTTGCAGGATCCGCAGGATCGCCAGATCATAGGAATCCAGCCCCTGTGATAAATTTTCTTTTCCCATGCCATATCTGTGCGCAATTTTTGCACGGCGGTCCATGATTCCGAAGTCATAGCCCATGTAAATCGACGTATTTTTGCGCAGGCGCAAAAAAGGATCGTATGATGCTAGACATATTCAGAACCACCAAACCAGATGTCTTTACCACCCAACCAAGGTTGGGGCCGAAGGTTCAGGACGCTCTGCCTCGTCGCGAATTTGACGAGGCTGCCCGCGAAATCAGCACCTGGGACGGCTACCAGCCGACCCCGATGCCAAATTTGACCAGCCTTGCGGACAGGCTGGGCATTCAGGCGATCCACTACAAACACGAAGGACCGAGGTTCGGTCTGGGCAGCTTCAAAGCCTTGGGTGGGGCCTATGCTGTTCTGCGCGTGCTTCAGCGCGAGCTGTCAGAGACCACGGGCCGGGCCATCACCGTCGAAGACCTGCACAGCGGCAGTTTCGCAGATCAGATTTCGGAGATCACCGTGATTTCGGCAACCGATGGCAATCACGGCCGGTCGGTGGCCTGGGGCGCGCAGCGGTTTGGGGCGACGTGCCGAATTTACATCCATGCCGAAGTGAGCCCCTTTCGCGCCGAAGCGATGCAGGCGCTGGGAGCAGAGGTTATTCGCGTCGATGGCGACTATGATGCAACGGTTGCGCAGACCCGTATTGATGCCGAGAAACACGGCTGGAAAATTGTGTCGGACACCTCTTGGCCCGGTTATAGGCAGCCACCGCTGGATGTCATGGCCGGCTACGGTGTGATGGCGCGGGAAATCGTGAGAGACCTGCCTGAACCGCCAACCCATGTGTTCCTTCAGGGCGGCGTTGGCGGGCTGGCTGCATCGGTGATTGCGGTTTTCCATCAGGAATGGGGCAATGCCGCTCCACGCAGCATCATTGTCGAGCCGGAACTGGCGCCCTGTCTGTTTGCCAGCGGCAAGGCCAATGCGGCGACCGCTGTTTCGATCACCTCGGAAACGCTGATGGCAGGATTGTCCTGCGGCGAGCCTTCGCAGATTGCCTGGGAGGTTCTGGGCGAGTCCGTCGATAGTTTCATGACCATTCCCGAAAGCCTGGTCGCCCCAGCCGTCCGATTGCTCGCAGGTGGAGCATGTGGCGATCCCGGCATCGACGCTGGCGAAAGCGCGGTTGCCGGTCTTATCGGGTTGATGTGCGGAGCGCTGGACCACGACCTGCGTGATGAGCTGAAGCTGGATGCTGCGTCACGTGTTGTGATCATCGGCTCCGAAGGGATCACCGATCCAATTGTGGTCAATGCGATCATGGAGGGACATATCTGACGGGGTTTGTCAGCCCTGTCAGGATCGCGCTGTTGGGTCCGGTACACATGAAAAAAGCCCCGGCACAATGGCCGGGGCTTTCTCATCTCTTCCGTCAGACCTTAGCCATTCATGCGGATGGTTTCGTTCTTTGGATCATAGGGGCTGTCGCAGGTGACAACCGCATCCCACAGCTTGTCCTGGATCTTCACCTTCAGCTTGGTGCCTTCCACCGCGTGCTCAGGCTTTACGTAGCCCATGCCGATGGATTTCTCGAAGGCCACCGAGTAGCCGCCGGAGGTCAGGCGGCCTACACGGGTGCCATCCTCGGCATAAAGCGCCTCGCGGCCCCAGGGATCGGCATCGGCGGGGCCGTCGATCAGCAGGGTGCAGCACTTCACGCGGACACCAGTCTCAACCAGCTTGTCCTTGCCGTGGAAGTCCTTCTCCAGATCGACAAAGCGCGGCAGGTCGGCTTCCAGCGGGGTCGCGTCGCGGCCCAGCTCGTTGCCGAAGGCACGGTAGGATTTTTCCTGCCGCAGCCAGTTCTGGGCGCGCGCGCCGACCAGCTTCATGCCGTGCTTCTCGCCCGCCTTCTCCAAGAGGTCGAACAGGTAGTTCTGCATCTCGATCGGGTGATGCAGCTCCCAGCCCAGCTCACCGGTGTAGGCCACGCGGATCGCATTGACCGGGCACATGCCCAATTCGATCTGACGGGCCGACAGCCAGGGGAAGCGCTTGTTGGAGAGTGCGGTTTCCGGATCGGCGTCGACGATCACCTCTTTCAGCACATCGCGCGACTTGGGGCCTGCGATGGCGAAGACGCCCCACTGGGTGGTCACGTCCTGGATCTCGATGTAGCCGAACTCCTCCATCTTGTCCTCAGCCGCCTTACGCAGGAAGTCGGCGTCATACTCAGACCAGGCACCGGCGGAGACCAGATAATAGTTGTTCTCGCCGTTGCGCACGATGGTGTATTCGGTGCGGGTGGTGCCGAAAGCTGTCAGCGCATAGGTCAGGTTGATGCGCCCGATCTTCGGCAGCTTGTTGCAGGTGAACCAGTCGAGGAACTGGGTCGCACCGGGGCCTTTGACGACATGCTTAGTAAAGGCGGTTGCATCCACCAGACCAACGCCTTCGCGGATGGCCTTGGCTTCGTCCACAGCGTGCTGCCACCATTTGCCACGACGGAAAGAGCGGCTTTCCTCGTCGAAATTGTCGGGTGCATCCAGCGGACCGAAGTAGTTCGGGCGTTCCCAGCCGTTGACCCAGCCGAACTGTGCGCCGCGCGCTTTCTGGCGCTCATATGCGGGCGCGGTGCGCAGCGGGCGGGCTGCCGGGCGCTCTTCATCCGGGTGGTGCAGGATGTAGACGTGCTCATAGCACTCTTCGTTCTTGCGCGCGGCGAACTCGGTGGTCATCCAGTTGGAGGAGTAGCGTTTCGGGTCGAGCGACGCCATGTCGATCTCGGCTTCGCCATCCACCATCATCTGCGCCAGGTAGTAGCCGGTGCCGCCTGCGGCGGTGATGCCGAAGGAGAAGCCCTCAGCCAGCCACATGTTGCGCAGGCCCGGTGCCGGACCAACCAGCGGGTTGCCATCGGGGGTGTAGCAGATCGGGCCGTTGAAATCATCCTTCAGGCCGCTTTCGGCGCAGGAGGGCACGCGTTCCGCCATCGCCATATACTGGTCGGCAATCCGGTCCAGATCCAGCGGGAACAGGTCGGCGCGGAAGCTGTCGGGCACGCCATGCTCAAAGCGCGCGGGCGCGCCGTGCTCGTAGATGCCGAGGATCCAGCCGCCGCGCTCTTCGCGGGCGTAGGATTCATTGTCGGCGTCGCGGATCACCGGGTGCTCGGGGTTGCCGGCTTCGCGCCATTTGACCAGCTCAGGGTCCTTGTCCATGACGATGAAGGTGTGTTCGACCGGGATCGCAGGCATCTTGATGCCCAGCATCTTGGCGGTGCGCTGCGCGTGGTTGCCGGAGGCAGTCACGACATGCTCGGCGGTGATCACCACCTGCTCGTCGCTCTCCACCAGGTTGCCGCCTTTTTCGATCATCTTGGTGCAGGTGACTTCCCAGTGGGTGCCGGTCCAGTGGAAGGCATCGGCCTGCAGCTTGCGGTGGATCTCAACGCCGCGCTGACGGGCGCCCTTGGCCATCGCCTGGGTCACGTCTGCCGGGTTAATGTAGCCGTCTTCGGTGTGGTAGATCGCGCCTTTCAGGTCGCCGGTCTCGATCAGCGGCCAGCGCTCCTTGATCTGATCCGGGGTCAGCCACTCATAGGCCACGTCACAGGTCTCTGCGGTAGAGGCATAGAGCATGTATTCGTCCATGCGCTCCTGGGTCTGCGCCATGCGCAGGTTGCCCACCACGGCGAAACCCGCGTTCAGGCCGGTTTCCTCTTCCAGGGTCTTGTAGAAATCGACCGAGTACTTGTGGATGTGGGTGGTCGCATAGGACATGTTGAACAGCGGCAGCAGGCCGGCTGCGTGCCAGGTCGAGCCGGAGGTCAGCTCATCCCGCTCGATCAGCATGACATCGTCCCAGCCTGCCTTGGCGAGGTGATAGGCAATGGATGTCCCGACGGCACCACCGCCGACGACCAATGCTTTGACTTGGGTTTTCATGGGCCCGCTCTCCGGAAAATGATGACTCGTTTGCAGGGAGTTATGCCCCGCCTGCAAATTCCGCGCCAAATCCATCCGACCCAAAACATAACAAAACCGACCTAGCATCGCCCTGAATGCAGGTTTCTGCCCACCCCCTGTCGGTTTTCGCGGTCATGGCCGCGATTTGCCTCTTTGGGTTTGCACAGGCCGCGATGCGCATGGATATGGTCCGGTCGGGGCATTGCCCTGCCGGAGTGTCCTTTTCTTGTTCTCTGCTGCGGCTGTTTGGTCGGTGGTGATATCCGGCCAGAACAAAGAGCAATAACAAGTGGCGGCGGCGCCAGAAGCGGAGGCGGGACGGAGCACTCTGCCCCGCACGAAAAAACGTCGTCTGTGCGTGCCCATGCCAATGGGCCCTGTTCCATGGTGCCGGGGGTGTCAGGCCCGGCGGTGATCGCGATCAGCTCAGATCCTGCCATTGCGCCATTGAGCAAAGGTAAGCCGACCGTGCGGCGGCTTCGCAACGGGCCAACTTCTGCCCCTGCGAGGGCAGCGCCGTGAGTATTTCAGGAAAGGTGACAGAGCGAGGTCCATCCCGTCACCTTTCTTCAAATACTCAAATTCCGCCGCCAGCCCGGCGCGGTGGCGGCGGCGGGCGGTCCTCAGATCTCCAGTATCTTGCCGGGATTGAGGATATTTTCCGGGTCCAGCGCCGCCTTGATCGCTGCCATATAGCGGGTGGTCTCGCCCAGTTCCTGCGTCAGATAGGGGCGTTTGCCCTGTCCGATACCATGTTCGCCGGTGCAGGTGCCCTCCATCGAGATCGCCAGCTCATTGAGCCAGCCCACATAGGCATCGGCTTTTTCGCGTTCTTCTGCGCTGTCCATGTCGATCAGCAACAGCGCGTGGAAATTGCCGTCGCCGACATGGCCCACCATCGGTGCCAGAAGCCCCATCTCCTCGGCCTTTGAGCGCGCAGCGCTGACACATTCCGCCAGTTTCGAGATTGGCACGCAGACATCGGTGGAGATCCCCTTGGCACCGGGGCGCAGCTGCAGGCAGGCCCAGTACATATCGTGGCGCGCCTGCCAGAGCTTGCTGCGGTCCTCCGCCGTTGAGGTGGCCGCGATGTCAAAGCCGCCGTACTCCTCGGCGATGGTGGCAAACATGTCGCTCTGCTCAACCACACCGGCCTCGGAGCCGTGGAATTCCAGCAACAGCAGCGGCATTTCCGGCAGGTCGAGGCCGGAATAGGCATTGGCCGCCTGCACGCTGAGCGCATCCAGCAGTTCGATGCGGGCGACGGGAATGCCGTATTGGATGGTCATCATCACCGCACGACAGGCATCATCGACGCTGCGAAAGGCGCAGCGGGCCGAGCGGATCGCCTCCGGGATGCCCTGCAGACGCAGGGTGAGTTCGGTGATCAGACCCAGCGTGCCTTCGGAGCCAACCAGAAGCCGTGTCATGTCATAGCCGGCCGAGGATTTCCTGGCGCGCTGAGCGGTGCGGATCACCCCGCCGTCGGCCATCACCGCCTCAAGCGCCAGCACATTGTCCTTCATGGTGCCATAGCGCACTGCGTTGGTGCCCGAGGCGCGCGTTGCGGCCATACCGCCGAGCGAGGCATTGGCGCCGGGATCAATGGGAAAGAACAGGCCCTGATCGCGCAGATGGGTGTTGAGCTGTTCGCGGGTGACGCCGGGCTGCACCACCACATCCAGATCCTCGGCATGGACGGCAAGGATCTGATCCATCCGCATCATGTCGATGCAGATGCCCCCGGCGGGGGCGTTTACGTGCCCCTCAAGCGAGGTGCCGGTGCCATAGGGGATAACCGGCACGCCGTGGTCCGCGCAGATCTTTACGATCTCGGCCACCTCGGCGGTGGAGGTGGGAAAGACAACCGCATCCGGCGCCTGATTGCTGATCCAGGTGGTGGTGTGGCCGTGCTGTTCGCGGATCGCCTGCCCGGTCTGTAGCTGTGTGCCAAAGCGCGCCTTCAACGCGTCAATGACGGCGGCAATCCCGGCGTCGTTGCGCGGCAGTCTTGTGGCTTGCACCATGGTTCAGTCTCCCCCCGTTCAGCGGCCGGGGCTGACGCCCGGACCTGTCACCTGTCAACCTAAAGTCGGCGCGCGGGCCCGGACAATACCCAGAACAGGGTAGGTGCGGGATTATCCGCAAAAGACAACGCCCGCCCCGGTGTCCGGAGCGGGCGCGCAGTGTGCGGCCCTGAGCTGAGGCCCGGAGAGCCGATCAGCCCCCCAGCGCGATGCCTTCGCGGCGCGGATCTGCGCCGCCTTTCAGCCCGTCACCGATCTCGATGGCATGCAGGCCGGAGGTCAGATCGCGGGCGTTGACCTCAAACCCCATATCCATCAGCGGCTGGGCCATCTCCTCGGCGCTGGTGCCGGCCTCGACATCATAGGTGCCAAAGCGGTTCACCGCATGGGGCAGTGCCACGGCCTGCTGCACATCCATGCCCCAATCCGCCCAGGCGACGATGGTCTTGGCGACATAGCCGATGATGCGGCTGCCGCCGGGGGAGCCGATGGCCAGAGCGGGCTTGCCGTCCTTCAGCACGATGGTGGGCGCCATCGAGGAGCGTGGGCGCTTGCCCGGTTCCAGCCGGTTGGCAATCGGCACGCCGTCGCTGTGGGTGCGGAAGGAGAAATCGGTGAGCTCGTTATTCAGCAGGAACCCAGCCGCCATCAGCCGCGAGCCAAAGCCGTTTTCAATGGTCGTGGTCATCGACAGAACGTTGCCATACTGGTCGACGATGGAGATATGGGAGGTCGAGGGCAGCTCAATCGACTCATCATCGGCCAGCAGCAGCGCGTGATCGAACTCCGGCGCGCCTGCGTTCACCGCCGGCAGGGCGGCATCGCCCTCAAGCAGGGTTGCGCGGGTCGCGAGGTAATCCGGCGCCACCAGACCCTGCGTGGGCACCGGCACGTAATCGCTGTCGGCCATGTAGCGGCCGCGATCAGCAAAGGCGAGGCGCGAGGCATCGCCGATCAGGCGCCAGGACTGCGGGTTATCGGCGCCCAGTTCCGCCAGGTCATAGTTGCCCAACATGCCGAGGATCTGCCCGACGGTCAGCGCCCCGGATGACGGCGGCCCCATGCCGCAGGCTTCGAACGCGCGGTAGGTGACGCAGACTGCGGGGCGCTCCTTTACCTGATAGAGTGCCAGATCCATCGCCGACAGCACGCCGGGGTTGCCCTCGGCGTTGCGCACCGCATTGGTGATCGCCTCGGCCACCGGGCCGGTGTAGAAACCGCGCGCGCCCTCATCCGCGAGGCGGCGCAGGGTATCGGCATAGGCCGGATTCTTCAGCGTGCTGCCCACCGCCAGCGGCGTGCCGCCGGGCAGGAAGTAATCGGCGGTATCCGACCAGCGCGACAGCCGGTCGGCGTCATTTTCGATCAGGCCGGCCAGCCGGGGGGAGACGGCAAAGCCCTCTTCGGCCAGATCAATCGCGGCGGTGAACAGGCCCGGCCAGGCGGCACGGCCCCAGCGACGATGCGCCGCCTCCAGCAAGGCAGGCGTGCCCGGTGTGCCCACGGACCGGCCCCCGACCACGGCATCGTAGAATTTCAGCGGCTCGCCCGCGTCGTCCTGAAACAGGGTCGGCGTCGCTGCCAGTGGCGCGGTTTCGCGCCCGTCCAATGTCGTGACCTCGCCGCTGGCCGCATCATACCAGACCAGGAACGCACCACCGCCCAGACCGGAGGATTGCGGCTCAACCAGCCCCAGCACGGTCTGCACCGCAACCATGGCATCGGCAGCGGTGCCGCCTGCGCGCAGCACCTCGGCACCGGCAGCCACCGCATGGGGGTTGGCAGCGGCAATCATCCAGTTCTCGGACTCGACCGGGGTGCCTGCGGATTTGGCCTCAAGGGCGGCGGCGACATCGGCGCTGATGGCCGCAAAGCCGGCATCGGCGGTTTCTGCCGCGCCCTCTGGCGCCACGGCATCCGCCGCTTCCTGTGCCATAAGCGGCAGGGCAGCGCCCAACGTCGTGATCCAAACCCCTGCAATCAGTGTTCGTTTCATCGTCCCTCTCCTCTCGTCTGTGGTGATCTTCTGCGCATGCTGGCATTTCACAGAGCAACCCGGCAATGCTGAGATACCGCCATCGGCGCACAGATGCCTGTGCGTCCGCGACATATTGACATGGGGATGATGTTCCGAATCGAAAAGATAAACCGGAACACTATTCCAATAGTTGAACTTCATTAAGAACGCTGATCCACCCCGATCGTTGCAGGTGGACATATTTCCTTCCTGAGATCCCTACAGCATGGAGGGGACAACCTGATCTGGTGGTCGATGGCCGTCCTCGAATGTCTTGATATTCAGCAGAACTTTCTCGCCCATCTCCAGACGTCCCTCAAGCGTGGCGGAGCCCATATGCGGCAGCAGCACGACGTTTTCCAACTCGCGCAATCGCGGGTTGATGTCAGTGCCATGTTCATAGACGTCGAGACCGGCGCCGGCGATTTCACCGGAGCGCAACATACGGGTCAGCGCGTGTTCGTCGATCACTTCCCCGCGCGAGGTGTTCACGATCACCGCATCGGGCTTCATCAGTTTCAGCCGCCGTGCGTTCATCAGATGAAAGGTCGAGGGCGTCGAGGGGCAGTTGATCGACAGCACATCCATGCGGGCCACCATCTGATCGAGGCTCTCCCAATAGGTGGCTTCAAAGCGCTCTTCGATCTCCGGGCGCAGGCGTCGGCGGTTGTGGTAATGGACCTGCATACCAAAGGCCGCGGCCCGTTTGGCCACCGCCTGCCCGATGCTGCCCATGCCCAGAATGCCCAGACGCCGCCCGGCCAGCCGCCCGCCGAGCAGGGCGGTGGGCGACCAGCCCTGCCAGTCGCCTTTCTGCATGATCGCAAGCCCTTCGGGGATTCGGCGGGTCACCGCCATGATCAGCGCCATTGCCATATCGGCGGTATCATCGGTCAGCACGCCGGGCGTGTTGGACACCAGTACTCCCCGCTGGCGCGCAGTGGCCACATCAATGTGATCGACCCCCGCGCCATAGTTGGCGATCAGTTTCAGACGCTCACCGGCCTGCGCCAGCAAGGCGGCATCTATGGTGTCGGTCACGGTTGGAACCAGCACATCGGCGTCCTTCATCGCGGTGGCCAGCTCGGCGCGGGTCATCGGCGTGTCGTCCTCGCGCAGACGCACATCGAACAATTCGCTCAACCGGGTTTCGACCGGCTCCGGCAACCGTCGCGTAACGACAACACTCAGACGTTCTCTTGCCACTGCTGCTCTCCCTCGGCTTTGCAATCTCTCTGGCCTCATGGCATCGTGGCGCAGGACGCGGGCAGGCACAAGAACCCATCCCGCCCTCCGGCCTCTCTGACGCGGCTTTCTTTTTCCAGATGATCGGCACCCGGACATCAGATCAGGGGCAGGTCGGCAAAAAAACGCAGCGCTTTTGGATTGGTCAGGCAGGTAACAGGCAGCGACAATAAGAAGCGAGCAGGCAGTGAAAATTTCGGCATCATATCTGCGGTCCCGGCTGGCCGTGGTCGGCATGATCCTGATTGGCGTGACCGGTGCGGTGGCCCCTGCCCCCGGCCATGCCCGTGACGAACGCGGGCCGGTGACCAACCTGCCCCTGCCCCGGTTCGTGTCGATGAAGGCTGCCGAGGGCAACGTGCGCCGGGGTCCGTCGCTGACGCATAAGATCGACTGGGTGTTCAAGCGGCGCGGGATGCCGCTGGAGATCACCGCCGAATACGGGCACTGGCGCCGCGTGCGTGATCGCGACGGAGCCGGCGGCTGGGTTCATTATGCGCTGCTGTCAGGGTCACGCACCGTGCTGATCGAAGAGGACATGCTGACGGTCCATGCCCGCCCGGACCCCAACGCCCCTGTGACCGCCGCCTTTGAGCTGGGCGTGGTGGCGCGGCTGGGCAAATGCGACATCAGCTGGTGTTCAATCTCTGCCGGTGGCTATCGCGGCTGGGCGCCCAAGGAAAAGCTGTGGGGGGTGGCCCCGGATGAGCTGCGCGACTGAGCCATCAGCCCGTCAGTCGCGGCGGTCGGCGGGGCGGATCGCAAGGCTGGTGCCGCCCAGTTCGCGAAAGCTCTTCTGACGGCAGGAAAACACCAGAATTTGCAGATCATTGGCCTGTAGTGTCAGCGCGTCAAACAGCGCCTCGATGCGGGCATCGTCGGTATAGGCCAGCGCATCATCCAGAATGACCGGGATGCCGCGCCCGGATTTCGCCAGGAGCCGGGCAAAGGCCAGCCGCACCATCAGCGCCAATTGTTCCTGTGTGCCACCGGAGAGCTGGGTCAGCTGCTCCTCTGTGGCGCCGCGCGCCAGCTGGCTGGGCAGCACGCTGTCGGCATCAACCTGCACCTGTGCCTCCGGCCAGAGCCTACGCAGCAGCGGCGTCAGCTCGGCCATCAACGGCCCCAGATATTGCGCCTGCGCGCCTGCCTGCGCGGCTTCCAGCGCCTGATCCAGACGGCGCAGGGTGGCCACTTCGAAATGCAGCGCCGCCAGCGTGGTTTCGGCAACCGCCAGCTGATCGGTGACCTCGGCCAGTTCTTCCTCCACCGCGTGGCTGGCATGGGCGCTGACACGCGCGTCCAGAACCGCCAGATCGCGCGCCAGCGCCTGCAGGCGAGCCTGCGCCGTCTCGACCACCGAACGGGCACGCTGGCAGGCCGCCTGAGCCTGTTCCAGATCCGGGGCCTCGGCGGTCAGGCGGGCCTCTTCGGCGCGGGCCTCGGCCACGGCCTGCTCCAGCGCGGGCAGCCCGGAGCGGAGGGTTGCCAGCTCTGCCGTGGCCGCCTCGGCATCTCCCAGCGCCACGGTGGCGCGGGCCAGCTCGGCCTCGGCAGCCTCGGCATGGGCCAGCGCGCCATGGGCCTCTTTCTGAGCGGCGGCCTCCTCGGTGCGGCGCTGTGCAAGTGTGGCATCTGCGGCCAGTTCGCCAGCCTCGGCCCCGGCCTGCGCCGCGTCCAGGTCGGCCCGGTCCGGCTCGGCCTCGCCCTCCGCATCGGCCTGCCCATCCGACCCAACCGGCAAGGCTGCGATCGCCGCGACCAGCGCTTCGCGCCCCTCCGGCGCAAGCGCCCGCTGGGTGGCCTCGCCCTCTTTCAGGCGGGCCGTTGCGGCACTGCGGGCATGATGCGCCCTGCGGGCCTGTTCCAGCGTTTCGAAACCCTGGTCGGCCAGAGCCCGCGCCAGGGCGGTTTCGGCCTCGGACAATGCGCCACTATCGCTGCCGCGCGCGGGATGCAGGGTCACGGTGGCAAGGCCCGGTATCTCCAGCCTGCCGCCATCGGGCAGGGCCACCTCTGCCCCCTCATGCAGCGGTTCACCGTCAAGGCTCAACCGCGCCTCGGCGCCGGGCAGATAGGCAACGCTGAGTGCGGCAGCGGAGGCGGCGCGGGCGTGGCGGGCCAGAGCAACCGACTGTGCCAGATCTTCCAGCCGGGCCATCGCGGCGGCTGTGACAGCCTCCTTGGCCAGCTGGCGATCACCCACCAGATCTGCCTCTAGCGCATCGAACTGGGCCAGACGCTCGGTCAGCTCGGCACGGCGCAATTGAGCCTGCTGCGCAGCCTCGGCGCGCAGGGCGGTGGCGATGGATTTGCGGATCGCGGCAACGGCATCGCGCGCCTTGGCGGCGGCGAGTTCGGCGGATTTCAACTGTGCGGCGGCCTGTTCGGCGGTGCGGGCGGCGTCCTCCCGCCGCTCCGTTGCCTGCGCAAGCGCCTTGCTGGCGCGGGCATGATCCGCGAGGCGCGCCGTCTGGGTTTCGATCCGCGCCGCCTGCCCGTCGCGGCGCGACAGCGCCAGATCAAGCGCGCGGCGAGCCTGTTCGCATTGCTCTCGGTGTCGCTTGGCGGCGACCAGCGCGGCTTCGGCAGCTTTCAACCGGGACTGGCGGGCTGCGGTTTCCTGTGGTGCGGAGAGATCGGCCTGTTCGCGGCGCAGGAGCTGGCGCTGGTCCAGCAGCTGGCGCAGATCGGCGACCTGCCCTGCCAGAGTGTCGCGCTGTTCAGCCAACGCCGCCACGCGGGCCTCGGCCTCGGCCAGCGGGCCGCCCTTGCGGGCACCGCGACTGGTCACCATCCGGTCCAGATCGGCGCGCAGGCGGCGGCGCAGGCTCTCCATCTGCTGACCGCCGGTCACCGCCTCGACCTTGCCGCTGAGCGAGGACATCAGATCGCGTCGCGCCTCCAGCGTGTCCTTGGCATCGGCAAAATCGGTCAGCCCCTGTCGCAGCCAGAGCATCCCCACCGGGCCGTCCTTTGGCGGTGCAATGAGGTCGCGCAGCCAGGCCTCGGCGGCATCGGCCTGATGCAGCAGCGCGCCCTCCCGCCAGATCCGCGCGGTGCCCTTGCCGGAGGCTTTGGTAAAGGTCTTGGCGATGCGGTAGTGGCTGCCCTGATGGGTCAGCTCGACCTCCACCTCCGGGTCGCCGCCGGCATAGGGGGCCAGCGCGCGCACGTCCTTGTCCCAGGATTTCGCGTCCTTGAAAAACAGCGCCTGAAGCGCGTCGAAGATGGTGGATTTGCCCTGCTCATTAGGCGCGCTCAGCAGGTTGAGACCGGGGCCGATGCCGGTGATTTCAACCGGATCGACAAAGCGGCGCACATTGGTCAGGCGAAGGGCCGTCAGCTTCATTCCGCGCCCTCCTGCACCGCCGCATAAAGCCGGTTCAGCGCCGCTGCGGCCACGTCGCGGTCGTCCTGCGCCAGCGCGCTGTTCCGGCTTTCCGCCATCAGGGTTTCGGCGGCGACCCGCAGCGCGCCGGCGGTGGCGATCTGGTCCAGATCCTCGGCCCGGTGTTCGATCCGCAGCGCCTCCTCGTCGAGGCTGAGATGGCAGAAGGCCGGGGCCTGCTCGGCCACGAAACGCCGCAGCTGCATATGCTGATCGGCGGTGACCCAGCCCCGCGCGCGCAGGCGGATCAGACAGTCGGGCCAGTCCGGCGGGTCGGCGGGCAGCGCGGCCCTGATCAGGGCGGTGATATCCTGCCCCGGAGCCAGATCCAGCGCCAGCTCCTGCCAGTGGTACTGGCCGATCTCGATCTGGCGCAGCTGTGGTGGCTGACCCGGCCCCGGCAGATCCACCAGCAGGCAGCTGCCGCGGCCCGGATGTTTGAAGCGGTCCCGTTCCGGCGTGCCGGGATAGCGGCTATGGGCATTGAGGGTAAAATCGCCATGCCAGTCGCCAAGCGCCAGATAATCCAGCCGCGCGCTGCTGGCGCGGGTGGTGGCGATGGTCTCGGCACCGTTCTGGTCGCGGTCGAAATCGAGCACTGCGCCATGGGCCAGCCCGATGCGCAGGTGGCCCTCGGGCGTCTCGGCGCTCTCCATCCAGATGGTGCGGTCCTGACCGGCAAAACGATGCTGACAGGGGGCGGGCAACAGCGTGGCACCGGGAGCCATCTCGACCGGGTCGGGCTGCATCAGCAGATGGACATTGTCCGGCGCATGGCGCGCCATCTCCGCCCAGAGCGGCTCGGCCGCGCCGCTGTCGTGATTGCCGGGGATGATCCACCACTGCACCGGCTCGGCGGCGGCCATCGCGGCCAGCGCCTGCCGGATCACCCGCGCCGAGGGGGTTTCGGTGTCAAAGAGATCCCCCGCAATCAGCACATGTTCCGCGCCCTGCTCTGCCGCCGTCTGCGCCAGCCGGGGCAGGATCCCCTGCCGGGCCTGTTGCAGCGCGGCGCGGGTTTCCTCGTCGAACTGGCCAAAGCGTTTGCCTAGGTGCAGATCGGAGGTGTGCAGCAGGCGCAGGCTGGTCATGCGGAATGGGTCCTCTGGTGGTGGGCTTCACAGGTGAGTGACGTGCAGAAGTGACAGAGCCGCGCCGGGGCGTCAACGCGGGTCTGCACGGCGGGCTCAGGGCAGGTGTCGGGCGGTCGGCAGGCTGGCGGCGGGCAGCCACGCGGCGGGCAGAAGGATTGACAGAACCGCAATCAACCGGCAAAAATATTGGAGATTTTCCAAAATAGGGATCAAAGCATGTTTGGTCGGCGCCCCCGCTCGGAGGAAGATACGGTTGTCGCCGTGCTGGCGGCAGCGCTGCGGCGGGATATTTCCTTTGGCGTGCTGCGCCCGGACCAGAAGCTGAAGATCGAAGCGCTGCGCCAGAGCTATGGCGGCTCCAACCATTCGATGCGCGAGACCCTGCGGATGCTCAGTGCCGAGGGGCTGGTGGAGGCCACCGCCCAGCGCGGTTTTCGCGTCACCTCGGCGACCGAGGATGATCTGCGGGACATTCTGTTCATGCGACTGGAGGTGGAACGGCTGGGCCTGAGGATGGGGTTGGAGCGCGGCAACGTCCAGTGGGAGGGCCGGGTTCTGGCGGCGCATCACGCGCTGCGCCGCACCGAGGAAGCGCTGGTTGAGGAGGCCAATGACGCGCTGGCGCTGGATTGGGACATGGCCTGCCGGAACTTTGCCGCGGTGCTGGTGGAGGCCGCGCAATCGCCCCGGCTGTCGGATATGCAGCTGAAATTCTACGATCAGTCCCGCCGGTTCCGACTGGCGCAACTGCGCGAGGGGCGGCTCGATTTTGCCACCCGCGCCCGGCAGCAGCAGGTGCTGGTCGAGGCTGTGCTGGCCCGCAATACCGAGGCCGCCATCGCGGCGCTGGAGATCTATGTGACCGGCGATATGGGCGGCTAACAGCGGGCTGCGGTCAACGCGCGCCGGAAACCGAGACTAGATATCAGCGGGCCTGACCGACCCGATGGGACACCAACATAAGAGGGAGGATTTGAGAGATGACCAATTGGACACGCCGCCGCACGCTTGCAGCACTTGGCGGTGCTGCCGCAGCTGCGGGGCTGGCGACACCGGCGCTGGCAAGCAATCGCAAGATCGTGCTGGGGGCGCTGCGCTTTACCAGCCATTCAGCCAGCTTCATCGCGCAGGAGCGCGGATATTTCGCTGATGCGGGCCTTGACGTGGAGCTGCGGTTTTTCCAGGCGGCCTCGCCGATGTCGGTGGCGATTGCCTCGGGCGATGTGGATTATGCGATCACCGCGATGTCGGGCGGGCTGATCTCGCTGGCCGATCGCGGTGCAATCAAGGTGATCGGTGGCGCCTTGTCGGAGGAGCCGGGTATCGACGGGCAGAAGATTCTGGTCTCCGACGCCGCCTATCAGGCCGGGGTCACCAGCCCGGCGGCGCTGGACGGCAAGAGCTTTGGCATGACCACCGCCGGTTCCTCGTTCCACTATATGGGGTCGCGGATGGCGCAGAAGGAAGGTGTCTCGCTGTCCTTCAAGCCGCTGCAAAAGGTCGGTGCGATCATCGGCGCGCTGAAATCAGGGCAGATTGATGCCTGGTCCATCGTGCCTCATATCGCCAAGCCGCTGGCAGGATCGGGCGCTGTGCATATCATCGGTGATGTGGCGGACTATCTGCCCGACTATCAGGTGACGACGGTGTTTACCTCGGCCAGCAATGCCAGCGGCGAGCAGCAGATGACCCGCGATTTCCTGAGCGCCTACAGCCGCGGTGTCTCCGATTACAACGCCACCATGATCGACCGGGCCAGCGGTGATGCAGGCGTCGACCAGATGGTCGATCTGATCCACAAATATGTCTACGCAGATCGCCCCCGCGAGAAGGCCGCCAAGTCGATCATCAATGGCACCATGCGTCTGAACGAAGGGGCGGCGATGAACACCAGATCGCTGGCGGATCAGCTGGCGTGGTTCCAGGCCGAAAAGCTGGTGGATGCCGATATCACGCTGGAGACGATCATCGACTCCAGCTACGTCGACACCATCGGCTGATCACCGGACCGGTGACGCACAACTGACTGTGCCGGTGACCCAGACCGGCACCAGCGCCGGGGCGGCCTGCCCCGGCCCTCTCATGCGCGGAGCAAGACTATGGATATTCGCCTGTCCGGGGTGGGTCATGCCTATGACGACATCCCGGTCCTACGGGACATCACGCTGGAGATCCCCAGCGGCAAGATCGTCTGTATCGTCGGCCCCTCCGGCTGTGGCAAATCCACCCTCCTGCGGTTCATCGGCGGGTTGGAACGCCCTAGCCAAGGCGAGGTCCTGCAGGTGGGGCAGCCGCCCGAGGGCAGTCTTAATCCGCTGACTTATGTGTTTCAGGATTTTGCCCTGCTGCCCTGGCGCACGGTCCGGGGCAATATCAGCCTGGTGCTGGAGGATCACGGCATTCGCGGCGCGGCAGCGGCACGGATCATTGACGATGTTCTGGCGCGCACCAAGCTGGGTGATTTTGCCGAGGCGCTGCCCAAGCAGCTGTCGGGCGGGATGAAACAGCGGGTGGCAATAGCACGGGCGCTTGCCGTGAACCCGGCAGTGATGCTGATGGATGAGCCGCTGTCGGCGCTGGACAGCCAGACCCGCGAACTGCTGATGGATGATCTGGTGGCGCTGTGGACGCGCACGCCCTTCACCGCCGTCTATGTGACCCATAATCTGGCCGAAGCGGTGCGGCTGGGTCATGCCATCGTGGTCTTGTCCCGCCGTCCCGGCCAGATCCGCGAGATCGTGGAACTGGACACACCGCTGGCCGAGCGCGAGTTTGGCGATGCTGAGCTTGAACAGAAACAGAAATACCTGTGGCAGCTGATGCGTGACGAGGCGCGGGCGGCGGATGCGGAGCTGATGAATGTCTGACACCCAATTGGCCGGGGCGCAGCCCGGCAAGACGGCGGGCACCCCCGCAACACCGGCGATCCGCCCGGTTCAGTTTCGCGGCGGCGGCTTTGCCCCTCGCGGCGGGCGCTGGGTGGGCGGACTGGTCTTTGTGCTGCTGTTGCTTCTGGCCGAACTTGGCACCCGTCAGGGCTGGATTTCCAACCTCACCCTGCCGCGCCCCAGCGATGTGCTGGCGACGTTGCAGGAGCTCTATGCCACCGGCCTGCTGTGGACCCACGTCAGCGTCTCGCTGTCGCGATTGGTCGTGGGCGCGGCCTTGGGGGCCAGCGTCGGTATTGGCGTCGGGCTGATGATCGGGCTGTTTTCCTATGTGCGCGCGGGGCTGGTGCCCTTGGTGGCGGCGCTATTTCCGATCCCGAAGATCGCACTTTTGCCGCTGTTTGTGATCTGGTTCGGCATTGATGAAGGGTCCAAATATGCGCTGATCGCCTTTGGCACCTTTACGCCCACCGTCGTGGCCACCTATGGCGCGGTGGACAATGTCGACCGCTCGCTGATCCGCATGGGGCAGAGTTTCAACCTGTCGTGGCTGTCGATTGTCCGCAAGATCGTGCTGCCGGGCGCGATGCCCGGTATCCTGTCCGGCCTGCGCATCAGCTTGGCGATTGCCATCATCCTGCTGGTGGCCGCTGAAATGTTGGGGGCGGAGCATGGCATTGGTGCGTATATTCTGGAGGCCGGGTCGCTCTATGATCTGGAGCGGCTGTTTGCCGGTGTGGCGATCCTGTCGGTGCTGGGGGTGCTGGTCAGCAGCCTGATCGGGCTGATCGAACGCCACCTGCTGCGCTGGCGCAGCTGAGCGCGACCGAGTCGCGCATGTGACCCGCCCCTGCCTGTCGCAATCGCATAGAATCGAGGCCAATGGCGCCAAAACGCGCCAATAATCTCAAAAGCGCGGCAATCTGCGCCTCACAAAGCCCATGCCGGCAATTGCACCCGCGCGCGACCTGATTTACACGGGGGCCATATGAATGGCTGTTGTCCTTGCGGGCTGCCGGTCTGTCAGACCAGTTCTGACCCAAGATGACCGCCCGCCGCATCCTCACCGGGCAGCAGCACCCCGTCCATCAGGTGCAGCGCCGACCGCTCACCCAAGTTTCCGATATCGCTGAAAAAAGGTTGTGGAATATGGCAGAAAATTCGACCCCCGACATTTTGTATACCATCGTAGACGAAGCCCCCGAGCTGGCCAGCGCCTCTCTGTTGCCGATCATCCGCAGCTTTGCGAATGCGGCGGGCGTCTCCGTCGGGACCAAGGACATTTCGCTGGCGGGCCGCATCCTTGCGACCTTCCCCGAAGCGCTGAGCGACACCCAGCGTCAGAGCAACGATCTGGCCGAACTGGGCGAGCTGGTGAAGACCCCCGAAGCCAATGTCATCAAGCTGCCGAATATCTCGGCCTCGGTGCCGCAGCTGACCGCCGCGATTGCCGAGTTGCAGGCGCAGGGGTTCGATATCCCCGACTATCCGGCGGACCCGGTGACCGATGCGCAAAAAGAGATCCGCGCGCGCTATGACACCATCAAGGGCTCGGCTGTGAACCCGGTGCTGCGCGAAGGCAACTCGGACCGTCGCGCCGCCCGCGCGGTGAAGAACTTTGCCCAGAACAACCCGCATTCGATGGGCAAATGGTCTGCTGACAGCAAGACCAAAGTCTCCTCGATGCCGGGCAATGATTTCTACGCCAACGAAGTCTCCGCCACCATCTCCGCCGCGCAGGCCGGGACCGCGAAGATCGAGTTTGTCGGCAAGGACGGCGCCGTTACCGTGCTGAAGGACAGCTGGCCGCTGGAAGAGGGCACCGTTGCCGATGCAACCTTCATGTCGGCCAAGGCGCTGTCGTCCTTCCTGACGGATGCGATTGAAGACACCAAATCCGATGGCACCATGTTCTCGCTGCACATGAAAGCCACCATGATGAAGGTCTCCGACCCGATCATCTTTGGCCACGCGGTGAAGGCATGGCTGGGCCCGGTCTGGGACAAATACGGCGCTGAAATCGAAGCGGCTGGTGGCTCGGCGAACTCGGGCCTTGGTGCGGTTCTGGCAACCATCGACGGCCTGCCCAATGGCGATGCGATCAAGGCAGAGATCGCCGCGCTGGACCGTCCGTCCATGTATATGGTGGACAGCGACAAGGGCATCACCAACCTGCATGTGCCCTCCGATGTGATCATCGACGCCTCCATGCCTGCGGTGATCCGTGCCGGTGGCAAGGGCTGGGACGAAGCGGGCAACAAGGGCGACACCAACTGCGTGATCCCCGACCGCTGCTATTCCACCGTCTATGACGAGAGCATCAATTTCTTCAAAGCCAATGGTGCGCTCGACGTGACCACCGCAGGCTCCGTCGCCAACGTCGGTCTGATGGCGCAGAAGGCTGAGGAATACGGCTCGCACCCGACCACCTTCGAAGCGGCCGCAGATGGCACCATCCGTATCGTGCTGGCAAATGGCGAGACGCTGCATTCGCACGAGGTCGAGGCCGGTGATATCTGGCGCGCCTGCACCGTGAAAAAGGCCCCGATCGAAAACTGGATCCAGCTGGCGATGGACCGTCAGCGGCTGACCGGCTCCGAGGCGATTTTCTGGCTGGACGCCAACCGCGCCCATGACGCCGAGCTGATCAAATACGTGCAGCCCGTGCTGAACGCAGCTGGCGTGGCCGATAAGTTCCAGATCATGGCGCCGCGCGAAGCCACCCGCCAGAGCCTTGAAACCATCACCGCAGGCAAGGACAGCATCGCCATCACCGGCAACGTGCTGCGCGACTATCTGACCGACCTGTTCCCGATCCTGGAGCTGGGCACCTCGGCCAAGATGCTGTCGATTGTGAAGCTGATGAACGGTGGCGGGTTGTTTGAAACCGGGGCCGGCGGCTCTGCGCCCAAGCACGTGCAGCAGCTGGTTGAGGAAAACCACCTGCGCTGGGACTCGATGGGCGAATTCTGTGCTCTGGGTGAATCGCTGAACTTCCTCGCCGACAGCAAGGGCAACGCCAAGGCTGGCGTGCTGGGTGCCGCTGCCGAGGCGGCGACGCAGGGCATTCTGGATCACAACCGCTCGCCCTCGCGCAAGGTGGGTGAGCCGGACAACCGCGCCAGCCACTACTGGTTTGCCCGCTACTGGGCCGAAGCGCTGGCCGCGCAGGGGGATGACGCCGAACTGGCCGCGCATTTCGCGCCCATCGCCGCAGAGCTGGCGGCCAAGGAAGAGCAGATCCTGTCGGAGCTGGCCGAGGTTCAGGGCAAGGCGGTTGATCTGGGCGGCTATTTCCACACCGATCCGGTGAGAACCGCCGCCGTCATGCGCCCCAGCGCCACGCTGAACGGCATTATCGGCTGATCACGCATCGGCGTGTTCGGGCGACATGCTGCCCCTAGACCATAGAAAACGCCCGGAGTGATCCGGGCGTTTTTTTCGTTCAGACTGCAAAGCCTCGGGGAAAGTGTCAGGGCCGATCAGCCGGCCATGTCCAGCGCTTCGACCGGGTCGTCGCGTTTGGATCTCGCCGCCTCGACCAGCGCGCGAAAGAGGTTCAGATGGGCGGGCTGGTAGAACAGATGCTCAGGATGCCACTGCACCCCGACTGCAAACCGACGGCCCGGATCCTCGATCGCCTGCACCATGCCGGACTGATCGCGCCCGGTGACACGCAGCCCCTGCCCGAGGCTGCTGACCGACTGACTGTGCAGCGCGTTGACCTTCAGCTCAGGCACCCCGAGGATACGCCGCAGTGTGCTGTTGTTGGTGATCGTGACCTTCTTGCGGGGGAGCACTGTCTTGTAGTTTTCCAACCCGTAAAAGGCATAGGCATCCTGATAGAGCGCGCCCCCGCGGGCTACATTCAGCATCTGCGCCCCGCGACAGATCCCCAGAAGCGGAACATCCTGTTGGGTTGCCTGCCGCACGATATCAGCCTCAAGCGCGTCGCGCTCGGGGTCCAGACGGACTTCCGGCATGATCTGCCCCTTGTAGAGCGTTGGGGCGATGTCGTCTCCGCCACCGATGACCACACCATCCACCTGCGCCAGATCGGCGGCGCGGCCGCTTTGCCAGCGCACGGCGCGGCCACCGGCCAGCCAGATGTTCAGGGCCATCAGCGGAAAGATCCGCCAGCCGCTGCGGCGCGAGACGGTAACTGCAATGACCGGTTTCATGCGGCATCTCCTCGTGCTGCGGTGTTCAGGACGTCGGCCGCGTGTTTGGCCCATTCGCGGTTCAGCAGCTGTTCGCTGCGCGGGCGGCTCCGCCAGGCCTTGATCAGCGGGTCGAGCCGACCGTCGCGGGCGATCTGTTCCAGCTCGGCCCAGCGGTTCCATTCCTGGCTGATGGACCACCCCGGCTGCCCCAGACGGCAATCCGGCAGACGGTAGTGATAGGCCGGACGGGCGGCGGTTTTGTCATCCTCGCCCAGCGCGGCGCGCACGCGATCGGGCGCGTAATCGGCCAGCAGTGGCAGCAGATCCAGCGCGTGGTTTCTATCCGCCGCATGGTCGAGATAGAGGTCGCAGAGCGCCTCCATCGTCTGCGGCGGGTGCTCACAGAGGGCATCAATCAGCGCCGCCGGATAGGGCGCGATAAAGGGCTGCACCCGGCGCGACACGTCGATGCCCGGACTGCGGCGCAGCACCGGATCCAGCAGAGCAAAGGCGGTAAGCACCGGGACGATGTGATCTGCCGTCATATCCGCTACTTCGACATTCAGATGTACGCCAAAGCCGTTCAGCACGCCGTCCTGCGTGCCCGTGGCCCCCGCCTCTGCCAGTTTGGAACACAGCCGATCCAGCTGCGGCAGCTGCGATTGCGCCAGCGGCGGGGTCACGATTTCAACAGGGATTAGCGGCTCCGCGAGGGAGAAAAGTGCCTTGCCCAGCCCGTGGACTTCGGTCCGGTAGCGGCTGTCCAGATAGACCTCGACGTCGCCCAGACGGGTGTTCTTGACATGAGGCTTGGGGCCGTCGGTGTCATCCTGCGCATGGATGTCGCCGCCAAGTTCGCGCTGGACAATGTCCTGCGCCTCGGCGGCGGAGAGGCCACCGAACTCGATCTCGACGCCGACCTTGCGATCATCGGCGGCGGTGCGGGCCCCAGACATCTGCGGCAGCGATTTGACAGCGTCCTGCGCATCCGCGCGTCCCGCCGACCGGCCGTCAAGGGGAGAGGCAAAACCCGCCTCGGTACTCAGATCACTTTCCAACATAATGGGCTCCGTGCTCGCTCACAGACCCAACGTCACCGATGCAAAAATGTTCCACCCCTGCGGGCGCGGGCAGGATCCTCTCACGTTTTTTACGCTGCTTTGTTGATCGGGCGATCGGTCGAAATCCGCCGCGGGACAAGACAGGCCCCGTCGGATTAGAAGTCAGATCAACAGCATCCAGAGGCCGACAGCCGCCAGCAGCAGGGCAAACCCCCGGTTCATCCGGCGCGCCCGATCATCGCGGAAGATCCATCGTGCAAGCCCCTCGCCGATCCATGTCCAGATCGAAAACGCCACCAGATTGTTCAGCGTGAAGATCAGCGTGATGATCATGACCAGCCCCAGCTGTCCCGAAAAAAGAAGGGGCGCTGCATCATCGGCGGTGCGCGCAGGATCAGCGGGCGCCAGAAACTGGCTGAACATCACCGCAATGATCACATAGGCCTTCGGGTTCAGCAGCAGCAACACCACACCATCACCAAAGCGCGCTGGTCGCGCCTGTGCCCCTGAGGCCGCCCCGTCGGCGCACCACATGCCCCAGGCCAGCCACAGGACATAGGCCGCCCCGGCCAGCGTCAGCCATCGAAACGCCTCCTGCGAGACCGCCTGAGCCAGCAGGGCGCTGGATCCGATCAAGAGGGTCACCAGCGCCGTGGCGATGTGATAGCCGGCCGTGGCCGGGATCGTGGCGCGCATCCCGAACCGCGCGCCGTTGGCGGCAAAGAACAGATTGCCCGGTCCCGGGCTATAGGCCAGCGGGAACAGAAACACGAGCAGGGCAAGCGTCGTCTCAAGGGTCATATCAGCCTCACATGGCAATGCTGATCCCGACCTAATTGCACCGGCCATGGGTCGCGACCCGGATCCTGCGCATAATATTGCGGTCTGCGGGAACACTCCGCCCGGCTGCGGCGTTCTTTCCCTGTCTCCCGGCGGCCAGAGCCCTGGCGGGGAGGCTCAGCCCAGATAGGTCAATCAACCGGAGAGCCGCTATGCCATCCATCTATGACGCCATCAAACAGGACCATGACGCCCACCGCGAGTTGCTCGCCTCGATCGAGGACAGCAAGGTTGAGGCGCGCGGCGCCCTCTGGAAACGCTTCTACGAGGATGTGAAAAGCCACGCCGCCGCCGAGGAAGAAACCTTCTACTCAAAGCTGATCAGCCAGACCTGGGGTCAGGATGCGGCCCGCCATTCCGTGCATGAGCACCAGCAGCTCGACGATCTGATGGAAGAGCTCAACGTGATGAAAATGTCCTCCGACCTGTGGATGAGCAAGTTCCAGCAGCTGAAGCACGACTACGAACACCACATGGAGGAAGAGGAAAACGAGGTGTTTACCCGGGCCAAGGAGATCATCTCCGATGAGGAGATCGAAGGCTATGGCACACGTTTCCAAAAGCGCAAGGAAGAGGAACGCGGCCTGATTGACGAAAAACGCGAGGACAGCCTCGAAGACTGACGGCAGCGATCCCGGGCAGCCCGGCGTCAAGCCCGACGTCCAGCCCGGTGCAGGGAGGCAGATCCGGGCGGGGACCTCTCGGCGCCGCGCGCATCATACCGCCGACAAGAGAGAGCCGGCCGCCGCGCGGCTCTCTCTGTTATCTATCCATGAGAGCCTGCGGGTCGGCGGGCAGGACCGCCTCGGCCTTCAGCGGCGATCAGAGCTGTCGCGCAACCGCCAGCGTTGCCATGGCGGGCAGCGTCAACAGCTCTTTCGCCTGCGCAACCCGCGCCTGCGTGTAGTACCCCGGCTCGTGCAGGATATTGATGGTCGCGGCCAGTTCCCCCTCCAGCAGAACCGGCAGGTTGATCACCGCGCCACAGCCCAGCGCGCCGATCAGCTCAGCGTCGGGAAACACCGCGTCGATCTCTTCCAGCGTATTCGCAACGAAACTGCGGTGCTGACCGTGGACGATATCGAACCAGCTGTTCATCTCGATCGGTTTGGTGCCGGAGGTCGGGTAATTCACACTGTCGTCGGTATAGGTGCGACAGGCCAGCATCGCGCCCATATCCACCGTCATCACGGTGAACAGCTTTGCCCCAACGGTGGCCTTGGTCAGCGCGCAGATTGCATCATAGGCCGCCTCGGCCGTTGTGGCGGCGGCCAGCGCGTTGGTGAAATGGCGCAGCGCCTCGGCGGAGGCATCGTCTGTTCGGCGGCTGCGCATGTTATCGTCGGGCATCGGGTCTGTCCTTTGGCATGGGGTCGGGTCTGCTGTCGTGATTGATGGTCAGTCCGGCAGCTGTTACACGGTCAGCTCCGCGCCACCGCTGGCGGCATAGAGCGCCTGAGTATAGGGATCGCGAAAGGCGCCGTCATGCAGCGCCTCTGCCGGGGCGATCTCGACAATGCGCCCCTTGTTCATCACCGCCATACGGTCACACATGAAGCTGACAACCGGCAGGTTATGGGTGACCATCAGATAGGTCAGCCCCTGCGCATGGCGCAGCGCCTTCAGCAGGTTCAGGATCTCCGCCTGCACGGACACATCCAGCGCCGAGGTCGGCTCATCCAGGAGCATCACCTTGGGCTCCAGCATCAGCGCCCGCGCAATCGCGACCCGCTGGCGCTGCCCACCGGACAGTTGATGCGGATAGCGAAAGCGGAACCGCTGGTCGAGGCCAACAGCGGCCAGCACCTCTGCGACGCGGGCGTCACGCGCGCCGATGCCATGCACCCGCAGGGGCTCCCGCAACACCCAGTCGACCGGTTTGCGCGGGTGCAATGATCCGTAGGGATCCTGAAACACCATCTGGCAGCTTCGCGAAAAGGTGCGATCAATCCCGTGGCTGCGCGGCTGGCCCAGAACCGAGATCTCGCCGGTCCAGTCAGGCGCAAGCCCGGCAATCGCCTTCAGCACGGTGGATTTGCCAGATCCGCTTTCGCCGACCAGGGCAAAGCTCTCCCCCTCGGCCACATCCAGGGTGACGCCCTGCACCACCCTCGTGTCGCCGTAGGAAATATCGAGGTTTCTTAGAGATATCGCTGTCATGTGCCACTCCAGCTTGACCGGTCGAGCACAGGCAGCGTGTCGCGGGTTTCCTTCATCCGGGGCACCGCTGCCAGCAGACCTTGGGTATAGGGGTGGCTGGCCTTGTGCAGATCAGCAGCGGCGCAGCTTTCGACCACGCGGCCGGCATTCATCACCATGATCCGGTCGCAGTAGCGCGCCACCAGATTGAGATCATGGCTGATCAGGATCAAGCCCATTCCCTTGTCCCGCACCAGATCGTCGATCAGATCCAGCACCTGCGCCTGTACCGAGACATCCAGCGCCGAAGTCGGCTCATCCGCGATCAGCAGATCCGGGCGCGGGATCAGCATCATCGCGATCATCACCCGCTGCCCCATGCCGCCCGAGACCTGATGCGGATACATCTGCGCCACCAGTTCGGGGTCGTTGATGCGCACCGCCTCCAGCATCTCCAGCACGCGGGCGCGGGTGTCGCGGCGGCTGAGACGTTCGTGGACATCCAGCGCCTCGGCGATCTGTGCGCCGATGGTCATCACCGGATTGAGCGAGAATTTCGGATCCTGCATGATCATCGAAATCCGCGCGCCGCGGATATTGCGCATCTGACGTTCGCTGAGTGTTTGCAGCTCCTGCCCCTCCAGCGCCAGCCGGTCCGCCGTCATCTGGCCCGGGCGGCGGATCAGCCGCAGGATCGCACGGCCGGTCATGGATTTGCCCGATCCGCTCTCGCCCACGATACCCAGGCGTTCGCGGCCCAATGTGAAGCTCAGCCCCTTGACCACCTCTACCCGCCCCTGGGGTGTCGGGAAGCTGACGCGGAGGTTGTCGACCTCCAGCAGGGGTGTGGACGTGGATTGGCTCATGACTTGCCCCCCTGTTTGGGGTCCAGCACATCGCGCAACCCGTCACCAAGAAAACAGAAGCCAAGGCTGACAACGATGATGGCAATGCCGGGCATGGTCGCCACCCACCATTGGTCCAGAATGAACACCCGCCCGCGCGAGATCATCGCGCCCCATTCCGGCAGCGGCGGCTGCGCGCCCAGACCCAGAAACCCAAGACCCGCCGCCGTCAGAATGATCCCGGCCATATCCAGCGTCACCCGCACGATCATCGAGGAGGTACAGAGCGGCAGCACGTGGTGCAGGATGACCCGACTGTGTGAAGCCCCCAGCAGGCGCGTCGCGGCGATGAATTCGGCGTTGCGGAAGGTCAGTGTCTCGGCCCGTGCGATGCGGGCATAGGCAGGCCATGCGGTGATCGCGATGGCGATGATCGCGTTTTCGATCCCCGGCCCCAAGGCGGCAACAAAGGCCAGCGCCAGGATCAGCTTGGGCATCGACAGGAAGACGTCCGTGATCCCCATCAGGATGCGGTCGATCCAGCCGCCGAAATAGCCCGAAATCGCCCCGATGATCAGCCCCAGCGGCGCCGAGATCACCGCCACCAGCGCCACGATCATCAGCGTGATGCGCGCTCCGTAAACCACGCGGGAGAAGATATCGCGCCCCAGCTCATCGGTGCCCATCCAATGGGCGGCAGAAGGCGGTAACAGGCGCGAGGACAGGTCCTGCCCCACCGGGCTATGCGGCGCGATCCAAGGCGCCAGCGCCGCTGCAAGAATAAGGATCGTGATGATCAGTGCCCCCAGCACTGCCAGCGGGTTGCGCATCAGCGCCAGCGTCATACGATAGGCGCGCCCTGCGGTGGCCTGGGTCCGTGTGGTGGGGGAGTCGTCCAGCAACCAGTCGCGGCTCAGCATCACAGGCTCCTTGGATCAAGAACCCGGTACAGCACATCCGAGATCTTGTTGATGAAGATGAAGACCGCGCCAATCACCAGCGTCGAGCCAAGCACGGCGTTCATATCCGCATTCAGCAGCGCCACGGTGAGGTAATTGCCGATGCCGGGCCAGCTGAACACCGTCTCAATCATCACCGACCCTTCCAGCAGAGCGGCATAGGAGAGGCCGATTACCGTGATCAGCGGCACCCGGATCGGTTTGAACCCATGCACCCAGATCACTTTCCATTCCGGCACGCCTTTGACGCGGGCGGTGGTGATGAACTCCTGACTGAGCTGGTCCAGCATGAAGCTGCGGGTCATGCGCGCGATATAGGCGAGGCTGAAAAACCCGAGGATGGCCGCAGGCAGCACCAGATGCGAGAGCGCGTTCCAGAACACCTCGGTGTCGCCGACCAGCAGACTGTCCACCAGCAACAGGCCGGTGACCGGCTCAATCAGCCCATCATAGAAGATATCGACCCGCCCCGGTCCAGCGACCCAGCCCAGACCCGCATAAAACACCGCCAGACCAACCAGCCCCAGCCAGAAGGCGGGCACCGAATAGCCCAGCAGCGCAAAGACGCGAATGATCTGATCGACCCAGGTGCCCTGACGCGCGGCGGCCCAGACGCCCATGGGCACGCCCATCATCACACCAATCAGTATGCCCAGCGTGGCCATCTCCAGCGTGGCGGGAAACACCCGCGCGAGGTCGGACACGACGGGCCGGTTGGTGGAGACGGAACGCCCCAGATCGCCCTGAAACACATCCCCCACATAGGATAGGAACTGGATCACCAGCGGCCGGTCCAGTCCCATGGCAACCCGCGCCGCGTCATATTGATCCTGTGTCGCGCGGTCGCCGACCACGGACAGAACCGGATCAATCGGCACCACACGGCCAATGAAAAACGTGATCGCCAGAAGCCCGAGAAAAGTCAGCGTCGACACGATGGCAAAACCGGCAAGCCCCTGCCCCCAGCGCAGAATTGCGCGCCGTCTCTGTGCTGCTCTGGTCAAGATATCCTGCCCTCCACATGGTCGATCCGCACCGCATCCGATCGGCGGACGGTCGGCGCGACACCATCAGGCATAAATATTATTTTTCTCGATAGCAAAATTTTTTTGCTTCACAATAATTTTTTTCTTAAGCTGCCCGAAGCAAGCCCAAACCGAGAGCCACCGATGACCCCTGCCAGCCCTGCCGCCAAACCCGCCAAGACCCGCAACAGCACGGGGCCGATGCTGGGCGCGCTGATCCGCAAGCGGCGCAAGCAGATGGGGCTGACGCTTCAGGCGCTTGGTGATACCGCCGGGGTGTCGGTGGGCTATCTGAGCCAGGTGGAGCGCGACAACGCCACCCCGACGCTGGGCACGCTGGCGCAGATTGCCGCTGCGCTGGAGGTGGGGCTGGAGTATTTCATCGCCACGCCCAAGCCGTCGGATGCGCTGACGCGGGCGGCAACGCGCACGCAGTTTTCACTGGCGGGATCGTCACTCACCTATGAGGCGCTCGGCGCGCAGTTTCCGGGTGCGGAGCTGTCCAGCTACATCCTGCATGTCCCGCCCGGATACGTCTCCGAAGAGGTCAGCCACGAGGGCGAAGAGATGCTTTATGTGCTGGAGGGCGAGATCGACCAGTCGCTGGACGGGCAGGTGTTCCGCCTTACCGCCGGCGACAGCCTGCATTACAGCGGCCTTACCTCACATTCCTGGAGCAATCCGACCGAACAGCCCGCGCGGCTGTTGTGGACCGGCACGCTCAGCGTTTTGCACAGCAAGAATACCCCCAACCTGCCGTGACCCGGATCGCTCCCCAGTGGGCAGAGCCGATGCGGCAAACAACAAGACATCAAAACAGGGAGACTGACATGAACCTCGTGAAATCCGCCTTGCTGGCCAGCGTGATGGCCCTGCCCTTGGCGAGCGGCGCTGTTGCAGACACGCCCGCCAATGCGCTGATCGTGGCGCAGAACATCGACGATATCGTCGCCATTGACCCCGCACAGGCCTATGAGTTCACCTCGGGCGAGCTGGTGACCAACCTCTACGACCGGCTGGTGCAATATGACGCCGAGGATCCCACCGTTCTGGCGCCGGGCCTTGCCAGCGCCTGGGACATCGACGCGGCAGCCAAGACCATCCGCTTTTCCCTGCGCGATGATGCGGTGTTCCACTCGGGCAATCCGGTGCGCAGCGAGGACGTGGTGTTCTCGCTTGCCCGGGTGATCAAGCTGAACCTGACCCCCGCCTTTATTCTGGCGCAGCTGGGCTGGACGGCGGAGAATGTCGATCAGATGGTCACCGCAGATGGCAATAGCATCACCATCAAATACGAAGGCGATTTCTCACCCGCCTTTGTCATGAACGTACTGGCCGCCCGCCCCGCCTCGGTGGTGGACAAAGAGGTGGTGATGGCCAATGCCGTGGACGGCGACATGGGCAATGGCTGGCTGAATGAAAACGCCGCAGGCTCCGGCCCGTTCAAGCTGCAGGGCTACCGCCCGGCGCAGATGGTGCGGCTGGCGGCAAACCCCGCCTATTTCAAAGGCGCGCCGAAGATGGAGAGCGTCATCATCCGCCATGTGGCCGAGGCGGCGACGCAGGAACTGCTGCTGGAATCCGGCGATATCGACATGGCGCGCAACCTGACGCCCGATCAGATCCGCGGCTTTGACAGCGACGCCATCAAGGTGGAGACCTACCCGCAGGCCGCGGTGCATTTCCTGTCCTTCAACCAGAAGACCGACAGTCTGACCGATCCGGCCGTCTGGGAGGCCGCGCGCTATCTGGTGGATTACAAGGGGATGACCGATACCATCATCAACGGCCAGATGGAGATCCATCAGGCGTTCTGGCCCAAGGGCTTTCCCGGCTCCTACGATGAGACCCCGTTCGGCTATGACCCGGAGCGGGCCAAGTCCATCCTCAGCGACGCGGGGATCAAATCCCCGATCACCGTCTCGCTGGATGTGATCAACGCAGCCCCCTTTACCGATATGGCGCAGTCCCTACAGGCCAGCTTTGCCGACGCGGGGATCAACTTTGAAATCCTCCCCGGCACCGGCAGCCAGGTGATCACCAAATATCGCGAGCGCAGCCATGAGGCGATGCTGCTCTACTGGGGCCCGGATTTCATGGACCCGCATTCCAACGCCAAGGCCTTTGCCTATAATTCCGACAACTCGGACGACAGTTATGCGGCGACCACCACCTGGCGCAACGCCTGGGCTGTGCCGGAGGAGATGAACGCCAAGACCAAGGCTGCCCTCACCGAGGCAGATCCTGAAAAACGGCTGGAGATGTACCGCGAATTGCAGGCCGAGGTACAGCAAAGCTCCCCCATCGTGATCATGTTCCAGGCGGCCTATCAGGTGGCGATGGACGCGGATGTCTCCGGCTATGTGAACGGTGCGACCTCTGATTTTGTTTTCTACCGTCTGGTGGAAAAGAATTGATCCCCGGCGCCCCCTGGTGCCTAGGCCTGTCCCCTGTCTGACGGGGGCAGGCCGCTCGGGGCCGGTGCTGACATGAGCCGGCCCCCTTTTTCCAATGTCGACCGCAATCAAGACGCCCCGCCCCTCACAACCGGGCGCGCGGCAGGAGCCAGATAGATGACAACGCCCCCCTATGCAGACCGGCTGAACCGGCTGCGTCACCGCATGACAGAAACCGCCAGCGATCTGGTGGTGCTAGGCCCCTCCAGCCATATGATGTGGCTGTCGGGTGTGAACCCCCATGGCGACGAACGCCCGGTGATGCTGATGGTCAGCCAGAGCCATGCGGGATTTCTGATGCCGGCGCTTAATGCTGATGCCGCGCGCACGGCAACCGACCTGCCATTTCGCTGCTGGTCGGATGACGAAGGCCCGGATGCGGCCCTTGCCACGCTGCTGAGCGACTGCGATGCTACAGCTGGCGGCCTGTCGGTGGTGCTGGATGAAACCATGCGCGCCGATTTTGCCCTGCGGGTTTTGGATGCGATGGACGCGCCCAGCCGCCGCTTTACCGATGATACCGTTGGCCTGCTGCGCGCGATGAAGGACGCCGCAGAATATGACGCGCTGAAGGCCGCGCATCTGTTGAATGATGCTGCCGTGACCGAAGCGTTCTCCCGTCTCGAAGAAGGCATGAGCGAGCTGGATGTGCAGGCGATCCTGCATGAATATTACAAGGCCCATGGCGCCAGCGCGGAATTCACCATCGTCGGCTTTGGGGCCAATGGCGCCTTCCCGCATCACCACACCGGTGACACAAGGCTGAGCCGCGATATGGCTGTGCTGATCGACACGGGATGCCGTCTGAATGGCTACCCCTCTGACATGACCCGCTGCGGCTGGTTCGGCACACCGGAAACGGAATATGAGCAGGTGTTCGAAGTGGTCGAGGCCGCGGTAAAGGCAGCTGTTCAGGCGGCAAAACCCGGCGTGCGCGCCAGTGAGGTCGACCGTGCCGCCCGCGATACCATTGCCGCAGCCGGCTATGGGGCGCACTTCCTGCATCGCACCGGCCACGGGCTGGGCATCGACGTGCATGAACCGCCCTATATCACCGCGACATCGGAGGTTGAGCTGCGCGCAGGCAATGTGTTCTCGATCGAACCGGGGATTTACCTCAAGGACCGTTTCGGCGTGCGTCTGGAGGAGATCGTGATCCTGCGCGAAGATGGCGCCGAGATCCTGTCAGAGATGCCCCGCAGCATGCAGCGGCGCTGACTGATCAGGCTCCGAAAAAACGGTCGGCGCCCCGGTTTCTGGTGGCACCGATCAGACTTCGCTCTCCAGCAGCTCGTCGATCAGAGACAGCAGCTCGATTGGTTCAAAGGGTTTGGTCAGCGAGGCCGTGGCCCCAAGATCACGTGACGTGACCAACAGATTCTCCAGCCCCGGGGCTTTGGTTGCACCGGACATTGAGATAACCGGCGGGATCTTGTGGCCCTCTCGGGCACGCCCCTGCAGGAAGGCAAGCAGGATCACGCCGCCATCCGGCACCGCACGGTTGTTTTTCTTTACGATCAGATCGGCGATTACCAGATCGAAGTCATATTCATCGTATTGAGCAATGGCCTGAGTTGCGTCCGCGCAGAAGATCGGGAAATGCCCGGCCCGCTCCAGCGAGACCTGCAACAGGTCGGCAAAAACCTCGTCGTCTTCGAGAACCAGAAGATTTGCCATCGCATTCCCTTTTCAAACGGACCAGTACCACATAACTGCGTCGAAACGCCGACCGGATTGCTGATGTTTCCCATGCCGCATCGGTTTTAACGGCCAGCCCGGGATTGATCAATTGTGTTGGCTGCGACAATTCGTTTTGATTGCAACTGTTGGTCGGTTTGATCCGACATTGCGCCCGGACAGGTGGTAGCCTGACGGCATCGGACCGGCGATATCAGGCGGGCAGCATCAGGCGGGCAGAGGCAAGGCGGAGCGTTCGAGACATGATCAGACAGGTTTGGCGCGGCGTGGCCTTGCTGGCGGTTCTTGCCATAGCCCCGCCCGTGTGGTCGCAGCAGGCCCCGGAGCCGTTACGGATCGGTGTGCTGCCGATCCCGCCTTTCGCGCAGCTGGATCCTGATGCGCAGGCAACCGGGTTCCTGGTTGAGCTCGCCGAGGAGATCGCGGGCGAACTCGGCACCGGCATCACGCTGGTTCCGCTGTCCACCAGCCGCGAGTTCGTCGAGTCACAGGCCACTGGGCGGACCGATATGATCGCGGGCATTGCACAGCTGCCCGCACTGCGTGACACCAATGTGTTTTCCCGCAGCATTTCGCGTGAAACCCTGCGCCCGATGGTCCGTATCGCACAGGCGCAATCCCTCTCGACCACCTCGCTCAGCGGCAGGCGGGTGGGCATCGTGCCCCCGGCTGTCGGATCGGAGGAGCAGGCCTTTCTCGCGCGCAACACGGCCGTGGAGTTCGAGTCACCCGAGGCCGCAATCATGGCGCTGCTGTCAGAGCGGGTTGACGCCGTGCTGATCCCGGAGCCCGTCGCTTTCAACATCGCGAAACTGGCGTCCGTTGATGGCCGGGTCAGCTTCCTGAACCCGCCCTTGCGGCAGTTCGAGAGGTTCATCGCCCTGCATCAAAGCCGTGCCGACCTGCTGCCTGACATCGAAGCCGCGCTAGATCGGATCGAAGGCGACCGTCGACTAGATAATCTGCTGCGCAAGTATTTTCTGGACATTCCACTGCCCGCCCCCGAGGTGCTTCGCGTCGGCGTGCGCCACGCGCCGCCCTATCAGGTGATCGAACCGGATGGCAGCTTTTCAGGTTTTGGCGTCGAGACCCTACGCGATCTGGCAGGGCGCACCGGGCTGAAACTGGCATTCCACAGCATCAGCGACGACGACTGGCGGCGTGGGCCGCAGTCGGACACCTACGATATCCTGCCCGCCGCCAGCATCACGACCGAACGTTCTGCAAGGATGGATTTTGCCCATCCCATTCTGGCCACGGATCAATCCGTCTTTACCCGTCCGGCGGATGCCGCAGAGCTGAGGCGGCCCGAGGATTTGCAAGGGCGCCGCATCGGCCTGCGCTCAGACAACGCAGCCGCGATCGCGCTGGCAACCGCCAATGGCTGGACCATCGTTGCGATGGCAGAGGCCAGGGACCTGCTGGCGGCGTTGCAGGATCGGCGGATCGACGCGGTGATCTATCAATCTGACACCCTGCCCCTGGCGGCGGCGCGATGGGGCGATCCTGAGAGCATAACCGAGGCGCTCCCCGCGCTGCTGACCACGGAACGCGCCGCCGCGCTGCGCTTTGGTCTGGGCGAGATCCGCGACAAGCTGGATCTGGCCCTGCCGCAATATCTGGTGTCCGCCGATTACGCCGAGCTGCGCCGTCAGTATTTTGAACCGGCAGTGTTCTGGACCTCGGACCGGCTTGCGCTGCTGGGCTATGGCCTTGTGGGCGGTGTTCTGGGCCTGCTGGGTATTCTTGGCACCGGCCAATTGCGCGCCCGACGCCGCACCGCCGCTGAAAAGGCCAGACAAGCCGCTGAGGTGGCCGAGATCCGCGACGAGCTGGAAACCGTACTGAATGCCGCTACCAGCGGTATTGTCGCACTGGATCGCGACGGCCAGATCATTCGTATCAACCGCCGCGCCCGTCGCATGTTGGGGGGTGTCTCGCAACCGGTGCCCTTCGCCTGGCCGCAGGACATCGATTTTCTCGACAGTGAAAGCAACACCCCGCTTGAAGACAGCGCCGACCCGATCCGCCGCGCCCGCTCAGGCCATGTGTTGACCGGCGAAACCCATCTGCTGCGCCGCCACGCCGACAGCGAGGACTATCGCTATGTCCGCGTCACAAGCGCCGTTCTGGACAATGAGGAACACGGTATCTCGCTGGTTCTGGTGATCGACGATATTTCCCGCGAAGAACGCAACCGACTGGCAAGCGAACGCAAGAATCGGCTGGATGCCCTCGGCCAGCTCACCGGCGGGATCGCCCATGATTTCAACAATCTGCTGGCCTCCATGCTCTACGCCGTAGAACTGGCGCGCAGCTCCGAGACGCCGGACAGCAGGGCGCGGTTTCTCAACGTTGCAGCTGGCGCAATCGACAAGGGCCGCGCGCTCACAGCTCGGCTGCTGGCCTTTGCCAAACGCCAGCCGGGGCTTGCCATGGCCAAACCTGTCGATGAGGTTTTTGCAGATTTCGAGGAGCTGATCGGCTCCATGATCGAGGAACGGATCCAGCTCGCCTGCGATCCGGTTGACCCCGGATTGCGGGTCTATTGTGATCCGGCCCAGCTGGAAACGGCACTGATGAATCTGGTGCTGAACAGCCGGGATGCGATACTGCACAGCGGTCGCGGTGACAGGATCACACTGACGGCCCGCGCGGTGCTCTCGACCGACGACGACCTAGACGCGGACCAGAGCGATCATGACAACAGCGCCGCACCCGGCTCAGAACCCGGCATCTATCGCTACGTGGAACTGTCGGTCACCGACAATGGCCCCGGCATGGACGAGGCAACGGTGGCCCGCTGCACCGACCCGTTCTTCACCACCAAAGGCAGCGTTGCGGGCACCGGGCTGGGCCTGTCGATGGTCTACGGCTTTGCCCGCAATGCCAATGGTGATCTCAGGATCTATTCCGAACCCGGCATCGGCACCACCGTGCAAATGATCCTGCCGCGCGGGACCGAACAGGGCGAGCGTGAAGCGCCCGTCAGCGACGGGGCGGCGATCCGCGGCAATGGCGAGACCATTCTTCTGGCGGAGGACGAACCCGAGCTGCTGTCGATGATGAGCGGCGTGCTGGAGGAGCTTGGCTATCAGGTGCTTGCGACGTCATCGGCGCAGCAGGCGCTGGATCTGGCAGGGCGTGAGGCGTCTATTGATCTGCTGCTGACCGATGTGGTGATGCCGGGCTCCATCAGTGGTTTTGAACTGGCCCGCTGCATCCGCGCCCTGAGACCGGGCGTCCCGGTTGTCTACACGTCGGGCTACATCGGTTTCACCGCCGCCGAGATGGGCCCGGTTGAGGCCCCGCTCCTGCAGAAACCTTCGCACCCGCACGATCTGGCAGCCACCGTGGCAGCCGCACTGGGGCGGGGCGCCACCGCCTGAGTGCCCGCCCCAGCAAAGCACCACCCGGCGCTCGATCCCGACACGCATAGGCCTGTCATAAGCTGAGGCAGGCAACCACCGCTGCCTGCCTCAATGGATCGCAGTTGATCTACATTTGCCGCGCCTGATATGGCCGCTCATGCCCGTGGCGTTGAGCTGGCGCTAGGCCCGGGCGGCGACAGCGCCCGGTTCCGGCCGCGCGGCGGCTTCTGAGGGGGCCATCGACGGGCGCACCCATCTGAGCCGCAGCGCGTTGGTCAGGACAAAAACGCTCGACAAGGCCATCGCCCCGGCGGCCAGCACCGGCGACAGAAGCGGTCCACCGAACGGGTAGAGCACCCCCGCTGCAACCGGGATCAGCAGGGTGTTATAGCCAAACGCCCAGAACAGGTTCTGACGAATATTCTTCATGGTCCGCTGCGACAGGTTGAACGCATTCACGACCCCGGTCAGATCGCCCGACATCAGGACAACATCGGCAGCTTCGATGGCGACATCGGTGCCAGTGCCAATGGCGATGCCAACATCGGCGGCAGCCAGGGCGGGCGCGTCGTTTATCCCATCGCCGACAAAGGCCAGTTTGCCGCTCCCCATGCGCAGATCGTCCAGCGCGGCAACCTTGCCCTCGGGCAGCACCTCGGCCACCACATGATCAATCCCGAGATCCGCAGCGATCGCTTTTGCGGTGACCTCATTGTCGCCGGTGATCATCGCCACCTTCAGCCCAAGCCGGTGTAGCTCCGCGATGGCCTGCGGGGTGGTGGGCTTTACTGGGTCGGCCACTGCGATCACGGCGGCAATCTTGCCGTCGATGGCGGCAAAGAGCGGTGTTTTCCCCTTGCCCGCCAGCGCCCTGCCCTGCTCGGCGAGGGCGCCAAGTTCCACGCCGTCCCGGACCATCAGCCTGTCGGCACCAACAAGCACCTGATGCCCGTCAACCTCCGCCCTCACCCCATAGCCGGTGATGGACTGAAAGGATGTCGTTGCAGGTATCTGAAGCCCGCGCGACTGGGCGGCTTGCACGATGGCCTCGGCGATCGGGTGTTCGGAGTGCTGCTCCACTGCGGCAACCAGCGCCAGCACATCGGTTTCCTGCCGGCCCTCCGCCAGTCTCAGATCCGTAAGCGCCGGTTTCCCCGCTGTCAGCGTGCCGGTCTTGTCCAGCGCCACAACGGTGGTTTCCTGCAGCATTTGCAGCGCATCGCCCTTGCGGAACAGGACACCCAGTTCTGCGGCGCGCCCGGTGCCAACCATGATCGAGGTTGGCGTGGCCAGCCCCATCGCGCAGGGGCAGGCGATGATCAGCACCGCAACACCCGCAACCAGAGCCAGGCTCAACGCCGGATCCGGCCCGAACAGGAACCAGATCGCAACCGTCAGCGCCGCAACCGCGATGACAGCAGGGACGAACCAATGTGTGATCCGGTCCACAAGTCCCTGAATAGGCAATTTCGCACCCTGCGCCTGTTCCACCATGCGGATGATCTGGGCCAGCATGGTGTCGCTGCCGACCTTCTCTGCCCGGAACGTCAGCGCACCTGTGCCATTGACGGTCGCACCGACGACCTGCGCGCCCTCGGTCTTTTCAACCGGGACCGGTTCGCCGGTGATCATGCTTTCGTCGACATAGGAGGCCCCGCTGAGCACAACCCCGTCCACGGCGATCTTTTCCCCGGGGCGCACATGCACGGTATCGCCCGCCACGATGTCGTCGATTGGCCGTTCCACGACCCTGCCGTCACGTTCAACCCGCGCGGTTTTTGCCTGCAATCCCACAAGTTTGCGGATCGCTTCACCGGTCCGGCCCTTGGCCCGTGCTTCCAGCAGACGACCAAGCAGGATGAGGACAACGATAACCGCCGCCGCCTCGTAATAAACATTGGCGGTGCCCGTCGGCAGGACATCGGGCGCAAATGTGGACACCAGAGAAAACCCGAAAGCGGCCGAGGTTCCCAGCGCAACAAGCGAGTTCATATCCGGTGCCCCCTTGAACAGCGCCGGGAAGCCTTTGGTATAGAACTGCAAGCCCGGTCCGAACAGCACAATCAGGGTCAATGCAAACTGGAGGTAATAGCTGGTCTGCAACCCGATGGTAGAGGAGATCAGGTGGTGCATCCCCGGAATGACATGGCTGCCCATCTCGATGATGAACACCGGCAGGGCAAGCGCCGCGGCCAACAGGGTGCGTCGTGCCAGACTGCGGATTTCCTCCGCTTTCCGGTCCTGCTGGTCAGACATCTCCGCCGATTTCACCTGCGCCGGGTAGCCCGCTTCGGTGGCGAGGGCTGCAATTTCTGCCGGGGTGATCGCCGCCGCCGCATAGCGGATCGTGGCCGTCTCTGCCGCCAGATTGACGGATGCGGTCAGCACACCATCACCGCTCTGCAATGCCCGCTCCACACGACCGACGCAGGACGCGCAGGACATATCCGCAATCTCCAGCGTGACTTCCTCGGTTACGGCGGGATAGCCTGCCCCCGCCAGAACATCGGCCAGATCCGCAGCCGTGACTTTTGCATCATGGCTGACGCGGGCGCTTTCGCTCGCCAGATTGACGGTCGCCTCCGACACACCGGGGACGGCCGCCAGCGCACGCTCCACGCGGCCCACGCAGGAGGCGCAGTTCATGCCCGTAATTTGAAATCGGGTAGTAAGATTTTCCGTCATGACAACACCAATAAACTCTATGTTGCTGCTGATGTAGGGTCTCCAGCGACTGGAAGGTCAATACCAGAGTTGCAGTTTTTCGCCCTCACCGGCAATACGCCCAAAGCGGCACTGGCCCGCCGGTGCAGACACCTCCCCCCATTAACCGCACCAGCCAAGGGTCTGGCCGGAGCGGTCTGTTCTGCTGCGGAGGTGTTTCGTCATCTGACACGCAGCCAGGTCTTCATACCGGCGGCCTGATGCGAAAGCATGTGACAATGCAGCAGCCAGTCGCCCGGATTATCCGCGATAAAGGCGATTTCGCGGGTTTCCTGACGTGCCATCAGCAGGGTGTCCTTCAGCGGGCCGAAACCTCCGTCTGGCAGCACCTCCTGGAAATGTGTGCCATGCAGATGGATCGCATGGGGAAAGGCGGTGTTGTTCTCGATGGGGATCCGGATGATTTCGCCTCTCTCGGCTGTCACCATCGGTTCGGCCGGCAACCCTGCCTCGCCATTGAATGTCCAGATCTGCCCGGCCGCGACCAGCTCGCGCGATGTCAGCAGTTCCCCCTTGTAACGGCCCTGGCGCAGACCGCCCATCGCGCCTCCCTCCATGACCAAGGGAACACTGCGCGCCTCTGTCAGACTGTCCAGCCGTGTGACCGGATTGTCCGGCAATGCCGCAACCGCGCCGCGCGCAGCGTCGGCATGACGGCCGCTTACGTCGATCTCCTGCAACAGATAACCGGTCTCGCCTTCATGGAGAACGATCTGGACGTTCTCACCCGGTGCCGCCGAAACATCCGCGATGATATCCAGCCGTTCCGCCGGCCCCAGAACCATGATGCCGGGATCCTCGGGGGTTTGCAGCGGCATCCCGTCGCGGGCGACAATCCTGCCGGTCACGCCACGCAGCGATACCGCCATGATCCTGTCCGTCGCCACATTGACGAGCCGCAGCCTGAGGCGCTGATTTTGCTGAACCTCAGAGACCTGCGGCGTCAAGGCGGCATGGATGAAATTGCCCAGCCGCCCCGCGTGGGTCCAATCGTGCATCGCGCCGAAATCATCGGTGATCTGCGCCGTCTCGCTCAGACGCCAGTCATCAAGGACAACCACGATATCCTGGTCAATATCCGGGGCGTCGGCCTCATCGACAACCAACACGCCGTAGAGCCCCCGCGCCACCTGTTCGGTCGACTGATTGTGCGAATGATACCAATAGGTCCCCGCATCCCTCATCGGAAATTCATAGAGAAACCCATCGCCGGGCAGGACGGCATCCTGTGTCATTCCGGGCACGCCATCCATGGCATTGGGAACCCGCAGCCCATGCCAATGTACGGCTGTTGGCTGCGGCAGGCTGTTGGTCAGGCGGACCTGCAGCAGCTCGTCCTGGCGGGCACGGATGAGGGGGCCGGGCACGGTGCCATCAAACCCCCAGACTTCTGTCTCCGGGTGGTCGCCAAATTCCGGCGGCACCAGCTGCACGCGGCTTGGTCTCGCTTCAAGAAGGCGCGGCGCGGCAGCCGCAGCGCTGGTCCGGGGCCAAAGCGCCATGGCACTGGCGCCCCCCAGGAATTGTCGGCGGTTAAGGATCATACCGTCTCTCCTTCTGTCTCTGGAACTGCTGTTCGGCGCGCTCATCACGCACCGGGCTGGTCATCAAGCAGGTAGGTCGCCATGGCCCTGCGGTCCGTGTCGGTCAGGAATGCGGTTCCATATAGGACAACTTCGCCCATCGTCCCGCCAAAGACGTCGCCATCCGGCATCACCCCCGTACCAAGGGCATAGGCCAGGCTGTCGACGCTCCAACCGCGTGCCAGAAGAGATGGGGGATCAATGGCAGGTGCCTTTCCTCCCCCCGGCAAGACATCATTGCCCTTGAAACGTGCGGTGCCCGTCTTCCGCGCGCCGAGCAGATTGCGGCCCGTATGACAGGCGCCACAATGCGCGGCCCCCTCGACCAGCAGTCGACCACGTGACCATAGATCATCCTTTCCGGCGACCGGATCTGTCCGCGGCGGTTCAAGAAACGCCAGACGCCAGAGCTTCAGCCCCCATCGCTGGTCGAAGGGAAACGCCATTTCCGGCGGCCTCGATGGCTGCGCCACCGGGGGAACGGTCTGAAATGCCGCCCAGAGATCGGCAATATCCTGATCGGTGAAATTGCCGTAGAACGGGTAGGGAAACGCCGGATAATAGGGCTGCCCCTCTGGAGACACGCCTTGGCGAACAGCCTTGGCAAAGACGTCGACCGTCCAGCTGCCCAGCCCATGATCGCGATCCGACGTGAGGTTGGGCGCGTAGAGATCCCCGAACGGCGTTTCGATCTTCGCCCCACCCGCAAGCGCTGCGCCACCGTTGGAAAAATCTGTATGGCACGCAATACATCCCGACGCCCTTGCCAGATAGGCTCCGCGGGCGACGTCGCCGTCCAGATCAAGCGCACTCGGCCTCGTGCCGATCGGCCAGGCCGCCACCGCGGCAAGCCCGGCCGACACCGTCACCGAGGCGGCAAGGAGATAACGAAACATATGTCTCCCCCTCTCACTCTTTACGAAAACGGGTGTGACAGGCCGAACAGGTTTGGCTCAGCATGGTGAAGACAGCATCGGCAGGCATCTGCTGCAGGGCCTCGGCGCTTCGTGGTCCCCCCATCATCTGACCGCCCATCATGCCTCCTGCTCCCATCGCAGTGGCCCCCATCATCGCCCCGCTCGACATCATTCCCGTCCCCTCGGCACCGGCCATCATCAAGCCGTTCTCGGCCGCCAGGGCCAGACCTTCGGAATAGGTCTCCAATTGCAGCGCAAGATCGGCAAACCCCTCCCAATCGGCCCAAATCTCGGGTTTGGCGTCTGAGGGATGCCCGTCGGTTCCCTTGGGAAACAGCCCCGTCAGGACCTCCCCTGCGTGGGTCTGAATTGTCTGCGCCTCTTCGCGAACCACCGCAGCATCATAGGGCGTCTGCCCCTGCATCATCGGCGCCAGCAGCTTCATGCTGGCTTTCATGGCATCCATGCCATCCATTCGTTCTTTTACAACGCCTGTGGCGCCGCTATGCGCATAGGCAGCCACGGAAATGAGCGACGCCAATGCAGCGCCGGTAAGCAGTTTGGAACATGTCATCTTGTTTTCCCGATTGAGGTCCAGAATGCGCGTCACATGCGCAGGATCAGTCTTCAGGACCGGCCACGCGGCGGCGGTGGTTCAAACCCGGTGATGGCCAGCGGTCGCAGCAGCATCAACGGCAGATCAGGACGAAAGTTCCGCGGATCGGGCTGCATCGACGGCCAGCTGCCCAACAGAACCGCAACCCCACCACAAAGCGAGCTGCCATGACAATGATCCGCAGGGCGGCTACCCGCCACATCTCGATCCATGTCCTGAACCGAGACCGCGATCTGCACCTCCCCGCTGGCACCATGGGCCTCTGCCCGATTTGCCGAAAGGACGAGCGCCGCTATCAGCAGGCAGGCCGCCAGCAGCACGGAGCCGATTGCCGATCTGGCCCCGGTTGCAACTCCGGCTCCGGTTTCTACTCTGGAAAAGAGGCACAAGGCTCCGTTCATCCCATTGTCGCGGCCAGGTTCAGCGGCTGAAACAAAGATGC